>JAVBSU010000163.1:0-5629 GCA_031556555.1 Christensenellaceae bacterium | reverse complement strand
TAAACACACCACTATACACACACCATCGTTATCTCATACGCTCTGCGTACGGGTTCGGCGCGCCATCGCAAGCTCAGGCTTCCTAACCTCGTACTCCGCTGGCTCGTGCGTCGCTTCATCCGCCACTGGCGGCGCTCCTCCTCGCCCCCAAGCTTTTTCTTTGGTACTTTCTTCGAAGAAAAAGAAAGTACACAAGCTTCTACTCCCTCACAAAGAACCTCGACTCGATCGGCAGGAATTCCTTCCCCGGCAAAGTTTCGCCCGTAACGCCGAAAGGCATCTGCGCTATGAGCTCAAGGCCGCTTCCGATGCTTCCGATGTCGAAGCGCTCCCTTGCTTTTTCGTCCACGATAGGGTTGAAGTGTTGGAGCGTGGCGCCGTAGCCCGCTTCTTCAAGTATGTTCCAAACCGAGAACTGGAGCATGGCGTTGGCGTGGTGCGCCCAAAGCTCAAACTGCGCCTTGTAAAGCGGCATCTCTTCCACCAATTTTTTGGTCACTTCATTGTCGTTGTAAAAGAGAACCGTGCCGAAGCCGTTTTTAAGGCCGGCCACTTTCTCCTCGCTGGCGGACATATCAACGCCCGGGTTTACTTCCTTTATGCATCCTATTACGATATCCCAAAAATCCCTGTGGCTACCGTTAAGGAGTAACACCAGCCTCGTAAGCTGGGAATTGTAGGCTGTGGGCGTGTACTTAACCGCCCCCTTCAAAAGTTCCTTGATTTCTTCCTCGCCCAAAAGCGGCTTGTTGGTAAGCTTATAGTACGAACGCCGCCCGCTTATAACATCTAAAAATGCACTGCGCATAGCAATTTCCTCCGGTTTAGGGTGTCTTTACTTACTATATAAACCGTTCTGCCCGCGCCTTACACGAAAAAACACATTTTTTAGAGCAAATTAATTTGGAATGGCGCACAAAGGAGGGGAGCAAAAATTTTGATGTGCAAGGCGGCGGAGCGCAGGACTAGCAGAGTTAATTCAAGTGACGCCAACGAAGCAGATCGGAATTTTGGCCCCCTAACTGTGTGCTATGTAAAGTTAATGTGCTCTAAGGTTTTGGCAGCGTCGGCAGGCTGGCCGCATAGTCGTCCGGCGCGGCGCTTGGCGCTGGCTCTACGGATGGGTTGTAGGGCGTGGGCAGCACGGGCAGGTTCGCTTCATCCCTTGGAGTGGCCTCGGGCAACTGAAAGAATTCTGCAACTTCCGGCGTTTGCGTGGGTTCCGCCTCCGGTGAGGGCATGGGGGCAAATTCATCGAAAACGCCGTCCGGCGGTATATAAGGCCCGCTGAAGAATTCTATGTAAGGCGACAGCGGATCCGGCAGGATTTCCGGATTGGAAAAGTCGGGCGTGGGCAGCGCTTCGTATCCGCCGCCGTAATAATCGCCGTACGGGTCTTCGTAAACGCTTGGCCCGCTGTATGTATAGTACATGCCGCCCAGCACGCCGCCCGTAATCAGCGCGGCGCAGCCCGTAAGCATAAACGCGCTTGTAGCAAGCAGTCCGCACAATATAATAACTAATATCCTCTTCATGTTGGTCTCCGTCTCCTCACGGCGTTTCAATAACGCGCACCGCCATGAGATTATCTCCCAGCGGCATAACATCTTCATAATTCACTTCTTTGCCCTCCTGCTGGAAGTACTGGGTCAGCAGGCTCAACTCGGGCGAGACAAGGCATACGCCGCTGCTATCTATTACGCCCAGCGGTAATGAAGATATGACGTAACGCTCTTTAAAATCGTTCCACGCGGGCGACCGAGAGTCCCACCCGCCCAGCAATTTGCTGTTGATGAAGTAGTCTTCGGGGAAGGCGTGGAAGATGCTGTAACTCTCGTTTGCCCATAACAGCGGGCTGCTGACCGGGTAAAGGTAGGCCGTTTCAGGATTTTGCGCCATCTCATCGAACGCCGCGACGTTCTGCTCGATGTTGGATCCGTAATCTTCGTAGCGCTGCGCGCGTTTCCATGCCGTGTCCACAAAAAGCCCGGCCATGCCCAGCGCCGCCACCACGGCCATGCACGCCATGGCCAGCGCCGGCTTCTTTTTCGAATCGCCGGACAGGGGGAACATATCCCGCAGCCGCTCAAAGTCTACGAGGGCCAGGAGCAGGATTATGGAGAGCAGGTAGTGCGGGTAGTAAGCCCTGAAAGCCGTGCGCCAGAGCACGGTGAAAAGCGCCTGGAACATAAACGGCAGCACGGTTATGACCACCGTAAACACGCGGAACAGCTTTGACCTTTGCGAAACAAACGCCACTATCGCGGAGACGAACAGGCAGAGCAGTACGTAGAAGAAGTTGCTGGAGTAATGGAATTTGTTTACTATGTCGCTTATTATCTCTGCCGCGTTCGTGTTGTACCTGCCGCTCTTCATGCCCTCGTAGATGCTCTCCATGCTCTCGACGTTGAAGCGCTCGTCGTCCGGGTAAGTGTAGTTGGGGTACAGCATGGCCACATCCAGGGACGACCAGCCCACGCCCTCAAAAACTTCCCCGTAGCGCGAGTAGTCGAGGGGCGCGTGGTCCACAAGGTTTATGCGCGCCTCGTGGAAGCGTTTATAGGAGCTCAATTCCCCGCTGCTTGCGTAGTACGCGCCGTCCGCCAGCGAAAAGCAGAGCACCGCGCCGAAGGACACCGCCAGCACTAAAAGGAAAGATACCGCCTTCTTTTTGTATTTTATCAGGAACAGGAGGCCGAGCGCGTAAGTGTAAACCATTGCCGACACGACTACTTCCTTCCTTAACAGCATACTCACGACCAGCATTAGCGCGGAAATCACGTAGAGGAAGAGGCGCGTCTTTTTTCCGCTGCAGTAAAAGCCGTGCACCATGCAAATGAGCGCGCTGGCCAGCAGCGCGTAGCACACGAGCGTGTACGTGAAGGCGGACAGAAACAGCCCGAACATCAGCGGCACGCTGATAAGGTACAGGCAGAGGCCCGCGCCGAAGCCGAACTTGTCCATCAGCACGCCGCCCATTACAGAAGACGAACCCAGGAGCGAGATGAAGAGGAACCAGCCATACCAGTTGATCGCGGGTCCCAGGCTGTAAAGCCCCGCCAGTACCGACGAGAGCGCGGCGTTGCTGTGCACGAAGTATGTGTAGTGCTCACCCATCGAGCCGTTCAGAAGGTTTTGTATGTAGAAGTCGTCGTTCATATAGAAGTGCACGAAGTCTATGCTGTTGATCACAGCGAAAACGATCAGGCTTATGGCGCATGAAAGCAGCGAGCATATCAAGATCGTGCTCACTTTGTTATGAATAAGCATGGGCTTTTTTGCTAAAGCCATCGGCAACACATCCCCTGGGTTATGGAATCACTGATTAATTCCTAATATCAAAACAACCGTTATTTTTTTATATTCGTATAAATCATATTGAACACGAGCCCAAAGACTATGGCGGCGGCTATTATCAGGCCGGCGAAAAGGCCGATTGAGCTTATTTCGTAAAGGTCGTCCCCCGTGCCCGTCTGGAGGCCCATGGCGACCAGCACGCCCGCTATAACTATGCATACCGCCAGCAGCACGACTGTAAAAGATATGCGGTTGACCATGCGTTCGAAGTCCTTGTCCAGCTTCTCAAGCTGTTTTATCTTAAACTCGATAACATAATCGTTTTCTTCCGTTTTGCGCAAGAATTCCGATAAGTAGGCGGGCAGCCTGGTAGCCGCGTCCACCGAATCCATGAACATCGTATCCAGGGTGCTCTTGGTGTCTTTAGAAAATAGCAGGTCGTGCTTGATGCCGCTTATGGTATTCCCGGCAATGTCGAATATGCTGGCGTTGGGCGCGAGGAGTTCTATTATGCTCTGCGCTGTGGCGAGCGCCTTGGCCACGAGAGCGAATTCCTTGGCGATTATCATTTTGTAATCGCCCGCCAGCGCGAACACGCTCGTGAAGAGCTGGGCGATGTTGAAGTTGCCCATGGGCGAGTATATGTACTCGTCCAGCATCGTGTTGAGGGTATTGATAAAGCTGCGCTTGTCCACATCCGCCCCGGCCGCGTCCATGTCCATTATGGCGTGCGCTATCTTCCTTACGTTGCGCGTCGCAATACCCAGGAACATCTCGTTTAACTGCCGCCTGAAGTGCTCGCTCAGGCTGCCGGCCATACCTAGATCTATAAACTCTATCCTTCCGCCGCCCGTCACCATTACGTTGCCCGGATGCGGGTCTGCGTGGAAAAATCCGTCCACCAGTATCTGCTTGAGCATGGAGTTCGCGAAATCGGATGCCAGCTTGCGTTTGTCCACGCCCATGCGGTCAAGTGCCGCAACGTCGTTTATCTTCACGCCCTCCGCGTAGTCCATTGTGAGGACGTGCTTTGTGGTGTACACCCAGTGCACCTTTGGCGCCGAGATGTTTTCATCCCTCTCAAGGTTATGCCTGAACCGGTCTATGTTCCCGCCCTCGTGGATAAAGTCCATTTCCTGCTCCATGACAAGCCGGAGTTCCTTTACCATGCTCTCAAAATCGTACAGCCTGCCGTATTTTGTGTGCCTGTCGATGAAACGGGCGAGCCGCAGGAGTATTTTTAAATCGACTTCCACGATTTCAGCTATGTTGGGGCGCGAAACCTTCACCGCCACCTTCGCCCCCGAATGCAGGCGGGCGCGGTAGACCTGGGACACGGACGCCGAAGCCACCGGCTCCTCGTTAAAGTCCACGAAAATATTCTCGATTTTGTCCTGGAGGGAGGTTTCCATCACCACGCGCGCTTCCGCGAAAGGTATGGCAGGGACTTCATCCTGAAGCTTTTGGAGCTCTTTGGCAACGTCCTCCGGAATTATGTCCGCCCGCGTGCTCATAATCTGCCCCAGCTTGACGAAAGTTGGGCCGAGCTCCTCGCAGCACATTCGCACACGCTGCGCAACGGGAAGAGAGCCCTCCTTTTGGTGTTCCTTTACAAGCTCCTTCTGGGGATTCCTGGAGAGCGCGGTTTTAACAAAAATAAAACCCAGGCCGTTTTTCCTGATAACTGACATTATCTCTTTAAAACGGTCCATGTCCTTTATATTACCGATATTATTGCCTTTGGGCATAGAAACTCCGCGACGCGTCCTATATGCTGGTATTAATCCTTTTTATTCGCCGCGGCCAGCTCCTCTCTGATGATGGCTCTTACATCATCTTTTGTAAGGCTGTCTTTGTTAAGGCCCATGTCACTGGTAGCCTGCTTTACTTCTTCTTTGATCATGCTCTTGATCTCTTTGCGCTGCTCGTCGCCTTTTTGCACCAATTCGCGCATAAAGCCCTGGGCGTCCCGCTTTTCCACCTTGCCGGATTCCACCATCTTTTCAACAAAGGACTCAAGCTTCTCGCGCGAGTAGGCGAACAGGCCAAAGCCGAAGTTTAAAGTATCGTCTAATAAATTAGCCATTGTTCCACTCCCGGTTTCGTATTTTGTTCCATACTCTATTATAATACGTAAAAAGGGTTTTGAAAAGCAATATTAGGATTAAGCAAAGTTTTCAGCGCCAGCCGCTACGGCGCTCGTCAATAGCTTTACCCTCAGCGGCCGACTCTTTCGCGTCCAGTATGCGTTGATTTTTGGAGCCTTTGAATTTTAACGAAAGATCCCGCTCTTCCATTACGAACGGGCCATCCACGAGCGTGTCTATGTGTT
>JAVBSU010000001.1:0-9797 GCA_031556555.1 Christensenellaceae bacterium | reverse complement strand
ATGCCTCCCCAGAACGTTTTCTTGTAGCCTATTCCTTCCAGCTCCGCGATTTTTTCCGCCATCTTTTCCGTATCGATCTTCTCTTTAAAGTGCTGGAGGCCGCCGCCCGTGCGCTTTAAGAAGGCATCCGCGAAGAAGGGGCCGTATTCGCGCTTGACAATCTCTATCTGCACATTGCCGTACATGGCGAGGGCACAGTAGAATTTGAAGGGTTCGCTTACCTTCTCTTCCCCCATGTACGCGTCCCGCACCGTCTCGTCGGAAATCGTTATTACGGCCCACGGGCCGACTTTAAGCTTGTCCACCCACTCGTCCAAAAGTTCCTCGAGGTCGCGTTCAGTGGCTATGCATATCTGGCACACTTTCCTGTTCCTGTTGTACTCAATAAGTTCTTTGTTGCTCATCCTGCTCATATACATTTCCTCCTGTCGATTACTTTCAGTCACTGCTCATCTTGGTCCTTATAGCATCTATAAGAACAGCTATTATGACCACCGAGCCTATGACTACCTGTTCCATGTATGTGGACAGCCTCATTATGACTATGGCGTTTGATATTACGGTCATGAGGAGCGCGCCAATGACGGTTCCCACGACTCCGCCCCTGCCACCCGACATGGAAGTTCCCCCGAGCACCGCCGCCGTTATGGACGGCATTACCCAGTTCACGCCCACAGTGGGCTGCGCGGTCGCCAGCCTGGCCATCATAAGCATGCCCGCCAGCGCGGACAGCACTCCGCTCAGCATGTATACGATGCTCTTGTTCTTGTTTACCTTTATGCCCACCAGTTTCGCTGCCGTCTGGTTGCCGCCTATCGCGTAGAGGTACCTTCCGAAGGGCGTATACTTCAGCACGAAGAAGAGTATCGCGCCCACAACCGCCATTATTATAACGGGCACGGGCACCGGGCCCACCATCCCCTGGCCCAGCACCGCGAAGCTTTCGGGAATGCCCAGCACCGTCCTGCCCTCGGTTATAACGTACACAAGGCCGGTGAATATCTGGCTGGAGCCGAGCGTTATTATGAAGGGCGTTATTTTGAATTTTGTTATGAAGAAAGCGTTGAAAAGGCCGCAGAACGCTCCTATAAATATCCCTATCACGAACACGAGGGCGGGGTTCATACCCGCCGCCGTCATCATGAGCGCAGTGGTTATGGCCGTGAAGCAGGCTATCGCACCCACGGACAGGTCGATGTCTCCTATTATCAGTATGAGCGTCTGCCCGAACGCCACGATGGTGACGAACGACATCTGCCGCAGCAGCGTTGAAATATTATACTGCGAAAAGAACTGGTCGTTGACCATAAAAGATATCAGCATCAGCACAATAGTCGCCAGCAGTATTATAAACTCGGTGTTCCCGAATATCTTCTTTGCCCCGGCGCCCGGCGTCTCAGCTATTTTTGCATCCTTGTTCATCTGCAACCTCCCTAATAGATTCCCCAAATCAGTTGCCCAGCGCCATGTGCAGCACGTCACGCTGGCTGGCTGTCCGGGCGTCGAGTATGCCCTTCACTTCGCCCTCGTTCATAACCAGTATCCGGTCCGAGACATTTATGAGCTCCTCGATCTCGGAAGAGACGACTATTATCGTCTTCCCCTTGTCCGCCAGGTATTTTATGAGCTTATGTATTTCGTTCTTGGCCCTCACGTCTATCCCCCGCGTGGGCTCGTCCAGTATGAGTATATCGAGGTCGCGCTCTATCCACCGCGCGAATATGACCTTCTGCTGGTTGCCTCCCGAAAGGTCGCTTATTTTCTTCTCGGCGGACGGCGTCTTTATTTCCAGCTGGCCTATGTACTTTTCCGAAATGGCGTTCTGCTCCCTGCGGTTTATGGCCAACCTCTTGACAAGCCTTTTTAAAATGGGCATAGTCATGTTTTCCCGTACGCTCAGCTCGGGGAATATGCCCTGCTCCCGGCGCTCTTCAGGGAGGTAGCCTATGCCGTTGTTTATAGCGTCCTGCGGCGACTTTATCTTTACCGGCTTTCCGTTCACGTATATTTTGCCGGATTCCACCGCCTCCGCCCCGAACAGCGCCAGCATGACCTCCGTCCTGCCCGCGCCTATAAGGCCGCCGACTCCAAGTATCTCGCCCTTGTTCACTTCAAACGAGACATTTTTGAATTTCGAATGCTTTGATGTTAACCCTTCCAGCTTTAAAACTACGTCTTTGCCTGTGAAGTTCCTGTCGAATTTGCTGAATATGACGTCCTGCCCGGCCATCATTGTGATTATTTCCTTTATGCTGGTGTCGGACATTTTCTTTGCGCCCACGACTTCGCCGTCCCGCATTACCGTCACGCGTTCGCATATTTCCCCGACTTCCTCGAGGTGGTGGGAAATGAATATTATCCCCCTGCCTTCGTCCTTTAGGCTGTGGAGTATTTTAAACAGGTCCCTGGTCTCCTGGTATGTTAGGCTGGCCGTGGGCTCATCCAGGATTATTATTTTAGCGTCAAAGGCAAGCGTTCTCGCCATCTGCACAAGCTGCAGTTGCGCCACACTGCATTTGGACGCGGTTTTTCTAACGTCAACGCCGGAGCCCAGTTGCTCCATTATCTCCCTTGCCCTATTATAAGTCTTTTTCCAGTCCAGGACAAACTTTCCCTTTGTATTTTGGATGCCCATGAAAACATTTTCCGCCACGCTTATGTCGGGTATGACATTCAGCTCCTGCGGCACCATGCCTATGCTCTTTTTTATTGCGTAGTCGGGCGACGATATTATGGCCTCTTCCCCTTTTAGCGTGATCGTCCCCGTGTCCGGGCGGATCATCCCCATGAGCACGTTCATGAGCGTGCTCTTGCCTGCGCCGTTTTCCCCAACCAACCCGTGGATCTCGCCCTCCGTCAAATTGAAGTCCACGTCCTTTAGCGCGTGCACGCCCGGGAATTTTTTATTTATGTTGTGCATGCGTAGAATTTCCTGCGCCATTGCCGCTCCTTTTATTACTGAATTCGTAAAGCCTGTTATGCAAGCGCCGTCCCCGCCGCCATCAGGCGGCGGGGACGCATTGCAGCTGTTCGATTATAATTCAATCAATACCCGAATTCTTCGAGCGTGTCTTGCTTTATGAGCAGCGTATCCACCCAAACTTCCTGCGGCTCGGTTATCTTTCCGTCGGCGGCGTCAACCATGAGCTGAACGAGCCAGTAGCCGGTGTTGTAGCAATCCTGAGCCATGGACACGTATATGGAGCCGTCCTTTATGCCCGCGATCGTCTCGTCGATATCGTCAAAGCCAACTATTGTTATCTCATCCGTCTTGCCCGCGTCTTTAACAGCGCGCGCCGCGCCGGCGTGGGCGCTTCCGTCCGAGCTGGTGAACGCCTTGATGTCGGGGTACGCGTTCATCATCTGCTCGGTAAGCTGTACGGCTTTCTCGAGATCGTCGTCGTCGGCCATTTCAGAGACTATTGTGATGCCAGGATAGTTCGCCAGGGCGTCCTTTATGCCCTGTGTGCGCTGGATGTGCGGCGTGGCGCTCATCGTTCCTATGAGCATGCCAACTTCGCCTTCTCCGCCTAACTGCTGGGCCAGCTCTTCCCCGATTATAGTGCCGTGCGCGTAGAAGTCTTTAAGCCCCACGAACGCCAGCCTCTCATTGGAAGCCGAGTCGTCGGTAAAGGTCACTACAGGCACTCCCGCCGCCATAACGTCCGTTATTATCGGATCGATTACGTTGGGGTCCTGCACGCTGATCGCCAGGCAGTCGGGTTTTTTGGCCGCCGAAGCCTCGATTTTCTGCGTCTGTACCACAGCGTCGGCTTCAGCCGGGGCGTCCCAGTCGTAAGTGATTGTCACGCCATCGGCCGTGTAATCGTCGATCGCCGCTTTGATGCCCGCTTCAATAGGCTCGTAGAAGGGGTGAACGAGTTTAGGTATAAATACGAAGTAGTACTCGTCCTTGTCGGGATTCATTCCCGTTTCGGGATCAAAAGAGTGATCCGCCGCCGCGTCGTCCGCCGCGGTTTCATCCGCGGCCGCGCCCACTGTAAAGAGCGAGAACACAAGTATAAATGCCAATACCACCAATCCAATTCTCTTTACCATGTTATTCCTCCTATAAAAATATTATTGTAGCTCCCGCAGTACGGGAAATTCTTTACGGATTTTCCAGGGGCAAGAGCGCCCCGGTGCACAGGTCTTTTAAGTTGTTTTTGCTTGAATTAACGTTTCGTATTCTTACGTTAACTTTCTTTTAATTTCTTATTTGGATTATATCACCCGCTTTCCGGCTAGTCAATACCGTTGCAAAACTTTTTATTCTCGATTGCATGGCATGAATCCAATCTTCCGGCTGGGAGGCTGTTTTCTTTATCTTATTTTTGCTTTCAATATCTTATATTGACTATCCCACTAAAATGTTGCAAAATGGAGTAACAAATAGAGGGTGTTTTCTATGTTTAAAGTAGTCAGGCTGGCAAAAATAAAAGAAATCATAATGGACAGAAATCAAATCGACGTCCAGACTTTGAGTTCGCTCTTAAACGTTTCAAGCGTAACCATAAGGAGCGACCTTGAGGAACTTGAGGCCGAGGGCTTTATTTTGCGCACCCACGGCGGCGCGGTGCTGAACGATTCTGTGAACAGCGAAAAGACGGTCAACGACCTTTTGTCCGGCGCGGCCATAGAATACAGCAAGGACAAGGAGCATATAGCGCAAATAGCCAACCACCTCATAAACGACGACGAATGGATATTTATCGGTTCAGGCACGACCTGCTACTACATCGCCAAAGTCCTGTTGGGGCGCAGCCGGCTCAATATAATAACAAACAACCTTTACGCCGCGGCCATACTCTCCAAAAACCCCGGAGCCAACGTTATAGTCACGGGCGGCAGCCTGTCCCACTCCCAAATGTGCCTGGGGGGAGACATGTTCGTGGATTCTTTTGAGAATATCTTCGTCAGCAAAGCTTTCACCAGCGTGGCGGGTGTTGACATGCAAAACGGTTTTTCCGTCTCGGACAACATAGAGCACGGAATTTTCAGCAAAATCAGGAAAATATGCAACGAACTCATCATAGCGGTCGACCACACGAAATTCAACCGCATATCGTTCATGCGCGTGGGCGATTTAAACGTTGCGGACGCCGTTATTTCCAACGAAAAAATCCCTGAGGAATACAAGGAATACTTTTTTAACAACGGCACCAAAATCTTTACTTCTTACGACATAAAAAAATCTTCGGTAAACGGGTCATAATCCGCTTGAGGCTGAGAAAATGGAAGCGCTTATACAACTTAAAGAAATAAATAAAAGCTTCTATTCCACAACGGTTTTAGACAGCGTTTCGCTGGATTTTTATCCCGGCAGCGTACACGCTGTGTTAGGCTGCAACGGCGCGGGCAAGTCCACCCTCGTAAAGATAATCGCCGGAATAATCAAGCCCGACTCGGGCAACATTATTGTTGACGGCGCGGCGGTCTCTTTCCAAGGCCCGCTGGAAGCCACCCAGAAGGGCATACAGATATCCACACAGGAGCTGCAGCTTTTTGATAACATGACCATAGAAGACAACCTGTTCATACGAAACGAAATTACTTACAGTTCAAAATTCATAAACAAAAAGCAAACGCTTGAAAAGACGCGTGAAACACTTGAAAAACTCAAGATAAACGCCCAGCCCGGAAGGATGGTGGGCGCGCTGTCGCACGCGGAAAAGTACCTTGTTCAGTTCGCGCGCTGTGTTTTGAGGGAGCCCCGCGTACTAGTCGTTGACGAACTGGCCGCATCGCTAACAAGGCGCGAGCTCGATATCGTCCATTCCATGCTGGATGATTTAAAAGCGAATGGCGCGGCGATCATATACATTACGCACCGTGTTAAGGAAACAAAAGAGATTTCGGACGTGGTTTCGGTCTTAAAGGACGGCAGGGTGGTTTCCGGGCAGATCAAAAATTATCTCCCGGACGACAACCTGGCGCAGCTTATGCTGGGCAAATCCACAAAAGAGCAATACCCCAAACTCCCCGTCAAGCTCAAGGACGAGATCCTGGACGTCTCCCACATCAGCAACCGTTTTATCGACGACATAAGCTTCACGCTGCGCCGGGGCGAAGTACTGGGTATTGCGGGCGTAGCGGGTTCGGGGCGGTCCAAAGTGCTGAACGCCATAGCCGGCCTGGATAAAATTTCATCCGGGACTATAAGCTACGCCGAGGCGGAAGGCAAAAGGGACCGGATAGGCTACCTGCCCGAGAACCGGGATACCCAGGCCCTGTTCAGGAACTTTGACGTAGTGCGCAACATCACCATAAAAAACCTCAAGCGCGTGTGCAAAAGGCGCGTTATCGACCTCCGCGCGGAGAGCATTTCGTGCAAAGACGTGATAGACAGGCTGGGCATTGACCCGGTAAACTCCAAAAGGGCCGTGAAACACCTCAGCGGCGGCAACAAGCAAAAGGTCATAATATCGCGTTACCTATTTTCAAAGTGCAGCATCTACCTTTTCGACGAACCCACCCAGGGCATCGACATCGCCGGGAAAGTCGAAGTGTACAACATAATAAACGAACTGGCGCGAAAAGGTGCGGGAATAATACTGGTTTCTTCCGACTACTCCGAACTCATGGGCATGTGCGACCGCATAATCATAATGAAAAACGGCCGCGTCGCGGCGGAGATCGATACGAGCGAGAGCGGCAAACTGGATATTTTCGATAATATATATTGATACTCAGTTACTCAGTCGAATATGAACAGTTCAACTATTGGCGCGTCAACCGCCTTAGATATGTCTAACGCTAATTTCAATGAAGGGTTGTACTTGCCCGCCTCTAATCTAACAATGGTTTCACGCCTGACTCCTACGATTGCCGCCAGTTCTTCCTGTGATAATCCGGCAAACTGCCGGTATTTTTTTAAGTTGCTTTTAAACTCAGGCATATCAGCAACCCCTACCGGTGTTCGTAATAGTACAGGGCAATTGAATATGTCAGCGGCGTCGCGGCAAACCCCGCAGCGCACAGCAGTACTATAAGTTCATCAGTGGCAAACCCCACAATAACGCCGAATGCTATGAGAAACAGCGCGGCCACCGGAGCTATCAATGTCAGATAACCGGCTTTTGCGGAATTGGCCTTGTATCTTTCATCCTCCTTCTCCCCGATCATCCTGCCGCTATCACCTAAAAACTGTACCCCCTTATTTACATTTCCTACAAAAAAGTTCCCGAACAGCCCGAAAAGACCGAACATAAGAAGCGAACCCAGGTTATGGCTGTGAAAATAACCGAAACCCAAAAACCCAAGAAAGCCCAAATAACCGAAATTGTACGGCGAATACCGCAGCAGCTTTTTCATTATATCGATCCTCCCCCTATAGTGATATATTTATCTCTCTATGCGATACATCTATCACTATTTTGAATGAATGTCAAGACGGAGTATTTCCGCTTCACTGCGGCTTCGCATCCCGAAAAAGCCCACTCTGGTAGGTTATGCCGGGGAATTCCCGATGGTGTTCGCTTGCCAAAGATAGGGGGCGTGGGGGAACGGAGTGTCTCCCACGCTTCTTCTTTGGTACTTTCTTCAAAGAAGGAGAAAGTACATAAAAGCTGAAAACCTGGGGATCCCTCTTGGGTTATCATTCCATGGTTTCATCCTCAACCCTTAACACATCATTGTCCTCATTCCATCGTTATCTCGTCCGCTCTGCGTACGGGTTCGGCGCGCCATCGCAAGCGCAGGCTTCCTCGCCTCGTACTCCGCTGGCTCGTGCGTCGCTTCATCCCGCACTGCGGGCGCTCATCTCCGCCCCGCAACGGGTAAAAAAAGGACGCCCCGCAGCGAGCGCCCCTACAATCGATCTGTATTAAAATTTTACTCCAGAACGGCCTTTATGCGCCTCACGCCCGATGAACTGCTCTGCTCCTTCTTTATTTTGAATTTTCCAAGCTCGGATGTATTGGCAGCGTGCGGGCCGCCGCAGATTTCCTTTGAGTAGCCCGGCACTGTGTACACTTTAACGACTTCACCGTACTTTGATTCGAAGACGCCCAGCGCGCCCGCGTCTTTGGCCTGCTCCACGCTCATCTCTTCCATGGCGATGTCAAGCCCCGCGGCGATGGCTTCGTTCACGTAATCTTCGATGAGCTTCAGTTCGTCCGGCTCGATCTTCCTCGGAAAGTTAAAATCGAACCTCAAACGCTCGGCCGTAATGTTTGATCCCTTCTGGAAAATATCGTCTCCAAGGTACTTCCTTATGCCGGCCAAAAGGAGGTGTGTCGCCGTGTGCAGGTTCGCGGTGAGCGCGCCCGTGTCCGCCAGCCCGCCTTTAAAACGCTGCTCCGCCCCGGCGTGCGAAAGTTCCTGGTGATGCTTGAACGCAGCGTCGAAGCCTTCTTTATCCACCACAAGGCCGCGCTCGTCCGCCAGCTCCACAGTAAACTCTATGGGGAAGCCGAAGGTGTCATACAGCCTGAACGCGCTTTTGCCGTCTATAACGTTGCCCTCAAGCTTCTGGGCTACTTTCTCAAACTCTTTCAACCCCTGCTTTATGGTCTTCAGGAAACGGTCTTCCTCTTTCGCTATCTCGTCCATTATCCGCCCGGAGTTTTCAACGAGCTCGGGATAGGCTTTGCCGTACTTGCCAATCACCGCCTTGGCTATCTCCGTGAGCTTGTTGTCCTCTATTCCCAGGCTGCCCGCAAAGCGTATGGCGCGGCGCAGCAGGCGGCGCAGCACGTAGCCCTGGTCCACGTTGGAAGGAGTTATGCCCTTCTCATCGCCTATCATGAATACCGAGCAGCGCATGTGGTCCGCGACTATTCTGAAGTAACGGCGGTTCTCCTCACTTTCGCTTGCGTAAGTTTTGCCGGATAGCGCTTCTACCGCCGCGATTATGGGCGCGTACGCGTCCGTGTCGTAGACGGAGTTTTTGCCCTGGAGTATGGCGGCGGTACGGTCCAGCCCCATGCCGGTGTCCACGTTCTTTTGCTCCAGCGGCGAATATGTCCCGTCCGCGTTTTTGTTGTATTCCATGAAGACGTCGTTCCATATTTCAAGGTACTTGCCGCAGGAACAGGAAGGATCGCAGCCCTCGCAGCAGGCGGGCGCGCCGGTGTCTATGAACATTTCGGTGTCCGGCCCGCAGGGCCCGGTCTGCCCGGCGGGGCCCCACCAGTTGTACTTTTTGGGAAGGTAGAATATGTGGCTCTCGTCAACGCCCATATCCATCCAGAAGCCGTGGGCCGCCGTGTCCCTAGGCGCGTCTTCGTCGCCCGCGAAGCAGGTGAAGTACAGCCTGTCCTTGTCTATGCCCAGCCACTCTTCCCCGGTCAGGAATTCGTAGCTCATGGCTATCGCTTCCTTTTTGAAGTAGTCGCCCAAAGACCAGTTGCCCAGCATCTCGAAGAACGTGCAGTGCGATTCGTCGCCCACTTCATCTATATCACCCGTTCTAACACACTTTTGAACGTCTGTTATGCGTTTGCCCGCCGGATGTTTCGTTCCCAAAAGGTAAGGCACAAGCGGGTGCATGCCGGCTGTTGTAAAAAGAACGGTTGGGTCGTTCTCCGGTATCAGCGAGGCGCTCTTTATGACGGCGTGCCCCCTCTCGCTGAAGAATTTCAAATACATCTCCCTGAGACTATCGGTTGTTATGTTTTTCATACTTTCTCCTCTAAACTTCTAATACTAATCCCTGATCAAAGCCACGCTATCTTTGTGGTCTTTCTCCCGCCTCACCGCGTTGCTGCCGCTTGGAATAGCGCCGCTATTCCTGCGTGCCAGCGCCTTGTGTTCCAGAAGAAATACTCACACATCTTAAAGCGGTTTTAATCGAG
>JAVBSU010000171.1:0-11465 GCA_031556555.1 Christensenellaceae bacterium | reverse complement strand
AGCTTCGAGACCAGCTCGGCATGCCGGAGGGTTACGACGCTGTGGTCGTGCTGCTCGCGGGCTACACCGACCCCAATGTGGACGCGGTCGCCGCCGCGTCCGGGCGCAACCCGCTTTCCGGTATGGTCAATACAATAGGATAACCGCGTATCCAAAATAAATGAGTAACATTAAAAAATATGATCTGCTACGGAGGTGTTTTTTCGCGCCCGCCGGTTATACTTTTTGTTGCCCGTATCTTTGTTCTGAGGTATAATAAAGCAAACATCTTAACAATTAATCCAAGAGCCAAAAACCGTTAAAAAAACATCAAAATCTAAAAATGGGGAGAAAACAAAATGAGAATCGTTCTTTACAGTACAACAGCCAATAAGTATATTGGCAAATATGTTGACGCCACATACCTTCCCCGCAAAGCGGATGAGTGGGACAAAGTGGCGGAACTCTACCCCGAACACGAGCTGATACTTGTCGTAAAAATACCGGGAAGATGCCTTCTCGATATGAAGGGCGACGATGTCGCGTACAAATCGGAAAAAATACAATATGTTTTTATCGGTGAAGACGACAGCGCGGAAGCAATCGCGGAACTGATACACGGCCTTGCCCCTGCCGTCGCGATAGCCGCTTCAATGCCGGACACGCCGCTCGACTGGAACCCGGTAAAAGACTCAATCATTGCCGAGCAGCTTGAAAAACGCGGCGTCAAAACAATAGCCAATAAGGTGTTTACCTCTATAGCGGCTTTTGACAAATGGCGCTCCCACCTTGTGCTGAGAGAACTGGGCTTTGGGGTAGCCAAAGCGGTGTACGTCCACAACGACCTTTTCTGGGTGGAAAAAATCAATCCGGCCATAAATTCCAACGTGTACAAGGAGTACGTACTGTACCGCGTAAAGGAGATGACGTTCCCCGTCATAATAAAGGATACTGTTGGCGCGGGATCGCTGGGCCTTAAGGTGGCGGAAAGCTTCGAGCAGGCGAAGGACATACTGACCGCCCAAGCAAACGACGCCGACGTGATAGTGGAAGAGTTTGTGCAGGGCGAGCAGTTCGGCACGGAGATACATGGCGTAAAGGGGAAATACCATGTGCTTCCGCCGTTCGCTTTTTCCATGAACGAATCGGGCATTACCGATCCTTTCCAGAGCGTGAAATTCGGCCCGGTCACTAACAAAAAATATAACATAGCACAGCTTCAGGAATCGTTGCGCCGCCTGGCCGAGACTCTTGAATTCGCCGGCTGCGCCCAGATAGACCTGGTGTTTAAAGACAGCAAATGGTACGTAATCGAAATCAACCCGCGCTGGTCGGGGATGACGACTACCGCCGCCACTGCGGAAGGCCGCTCGCCGTTCTCTATTTTTATCGAGTCGGCGCTGGGCAGCAGCGTGGACTATTCAAAATGGGAAAACTTAAAGTATGTGCTTAACTTCAAGACGCCGGAACTCAGTGACGAAGAGCTCGAGCGCCTGTTCGCTTTTCCGCATGTGACAAACGTGGTGCGGGCAATTTCAAAACAACCGGGCGCTGAAATACAGTACTGTGAGGTTGTTATGGGAGGCTTTGACACAAAGTTGCAGCTTATAGAGAGCCTTAACGCTTTGAATGATGCTTGCCCCGGCGCCGTGTCCCCGGCCGTGATAAAAAATGTTGAAGTATTGGCCATAAAGGATTGATGCCTTCGCCGGCGGGAAAGGTAGCCAAAATGAAAGTGTGGAGTTTGCTGTCAAAAGTTGAAGATATACTGAAATACTTCGAAAAGTTTGCGGAGAAGATGAATGACGGAGTTTTCGATATCATCATCGCGGACTACGTCACTATTGAGATAGGCGACGGAAAAGACCTGAAAGCCTATTACAAAGGCGAACAGGTTCCGCTGCCGGACGCGTTCTGGCCGATGATAAGCAACACTGACTGCTTTACGTTGGAGAAGATGCTCATAAGGGCGGGCGTTAAGAGCATTATCAACCTTGACGATGCCGCGGTGGCGCGGAGCAAGATAGACACGTACCAACTGCTCGCTTCAAACGGCATACGCGTCCCGGATACAATAGTGTTTTTCGACCATCCCGACAAAGAAGCGATCGTAGCGCGCTTCGGCTACCCGTTTGTCATAAAGCCGGACAGCGGGTTCGGGGGAGAAGGGGTGACTCTCATAAACTCCGAGGCCGAACTGGACGAATACATATCAAAACTACAGTACGGCACGGCGTACGTGGCGCAGGAGTACATCGCCACTTCGCGCGGCAAGGACGTACGCGTCATACTCCTCGGCGGGGAATACCTCTATTCCTCTATGCGCAGCGCCACAGACCCCAATGAGTTCCGCTCCAACGTCCATGTGGGCGGGGAACTTCTTGAATACAAGAGAGACGAGCCTACGCTGGCGCTTTGCAAAAAAGTTGCGGGGCTGTTCGATTTGCCGCTTATAGGCCTCGATCTGATGTTCGGCGACGGCGGGTTCGTCATTGCCGAAGTCAACGCTTCCCCCGGTCTTTTCCCGGACAACATGATAAAGGCGAGAAAGGTTATACTGCAAAACTTCTATGAAAAGGAGAGTTCCGGAAAGTAGTATAAATCAGCGGAGAAAGATAAACCGATGTTAAGATTTCTCAGCGCCATGTTAAAACCGTATAAGCTGCTGATTGTCTGCGTTATCGCATTTCAGGTGGGGCAGGCGCTGCTTTCGCTTTACCTTCCAACAATAAACGCTGGTATAATCGACTACGGCGTGGCGAACGCCGATGTCGGTTTTATAACCGGCCAGGGGGCCCTCATGGCCGCCTTGTCGCTGGTGCAATTCGCGTGCGCGCTCTGCGCCAGCGTGCTCGGAGCGAAAATCGCGCTCTCCGCCGGGCGCGACTTAAGGGAGAAGGTGTACGGCCGCATACTGTCGTTTTCCCAGCGAGAAATAGGCATTCTGGGCGCGCCTACGCTCATCACCCGCGCGACGAATGACGTCCAGCAGGTCGTCCTCTTCGTTACCTTCCTTTTCACAGTCATAATAAACGCGCCCATCATGTTCGCCGGCGGAATAATAATGGCGTTTTCGCAGGATGTGGCCCTTTCCATGGTCATTGTGGTCGCGCTGCCCATACTTGTTGTTATATCCATCATATTCATAACAAAGCTTTTGCCGTACTACCGCGTCCAGCAGGAGCGGATAGACGACGTGAACAGCGTGCTAAGGGATCAGATCACGGGCGTGCGGGTGGTGAAGGCTTTTGTAAAGGAAAACCACGAGCAGGAGAAACTTGATAAAGTAAACAGCGAGTTGTTTAAACTGAACGTGTCCATAGGCCGCATGACGACCGTGCTTCCGCCCATTTTCATGTTCATCGTAAATGTTGCGACCATCGTATTGCTATGGTACGGCGGCTTAAGGGCACAGGTGGGCGACGTGCAGATCGGGCAGATCATCGCCTTCATAACGTACATGTCTTTCATACTCACGGCCGCGCTGCTGGCTTCGCTGGTATTCATAATGCTGCCGCGGGCGGGCGTTTCGGCCGAACGTATAGAAGAAGTATTTAATACCAAAAGCAGCGTGGTCGAAACCACAAACCCGGTTAAAATGGACGGCGTGCGCGGGGTGGTGGAGTTTTGTAACGCCGGGTTTTCATATGCCCCTGAAAACCCATCGGTCGAGCCGGTGTTGAAAAACATAACGTTCACGGCTTCGCCCGGACGGATGACGGCGATCATAGGATCGACCGGCTGCGGCAAAACGTCGCTATTGAACCTTATCCCGCGCTTGACCGACGTGACGGAGGGCGTTGTGCGCTTTGACGGCGAGGATGTTAAAAACATGAGCCTCGCCGGGCTGGACGGCGCGATAGGCATGGTTCCGCAAAAGGCCTTCCTGTTTTCAGGCACGCTGGAGCAAAACCTGAGGTACGCCAAACCGGAAGCCACGGACGAGGAACTGTGGGACGCGCTTAAAATAGCGCAGGCCGACGAATTTGTGAGGGACAGCGAAGGCGGGCTTTCCATGCGCGTGTCCGAGGGCGGCTCGAACTTTTCCGGCGGGCAGAGGCAGAGGCTGGCCATAGCGAGGGCCATAGTAAGAAGGCCCAAGGTCTATATCTTCGACGATTCGTTTTCCGCGCTGGATTACGCCACGGACAGGAACCTTAGAGCGGCGCTCAAAGGCATAACAAAGGAAGCAACGGTGATAGTCGTCGCGCAGCGCATCACATCCATATCGAGCGCCAGCCAGATCGTAGTTATGAACAATGGGATGGTCGAGGATATAGGAACGCACAGCGAGCTTTTGCTCCGCTGCCGCACATACCGGGAGATTGCCGAATCCCAGCCTTCGGAAAACAGCGGGGAAGGAGCGGCCACATGAAAAAAAACTTGCTGAAGCGGCTGCTAAAGCTGTTTTTCGCAGACAAGCGCCGCAGCGCGGCAATGCTGGTTCTACTTATAGTCTCAGGCGTGTTTGTGTCGCTTGGGCCGCGCGTGCTGGGCTTTGCGACGGACACGATAGCAAACGGCCTCTCATCCGGGGGCGGCATAGACTGGACACAGTTCTTCACGTGGGCCGGGGTAGCGCTAGCCGTATACGGGATACAGTTTGTCACAAAGTGGGTGGCCGGCTGGCTGTCAACGCGCATAGTGTCGGACATCGCGTACAACCTGCGCGCGAACGTGGAAAAGAAGCTGTGGAAGCTTCCTTTAAACTACTACGACACCGGCAGCCGCGGCGATATCATGAGCCGCACCACAAACGACATAGACAACGTCGTCAACACGCTCAACCAGACAGGCGGGGACTTCTTCTACTATCTTTTGATGCTGATAGGGATGATCGTAATGATGTTTTCGCTCTCCTGGCAGCTCGCGCTCGTAACGCTCGTACTCATACCGCTGTCCGCGTTCATAGTGCGGTTTGTTACAAAAGTCTCCGGCCCGCAGTTTAAAAAGCAGTGGGACTACACGGGCAAGATAAATTCAAATGTGGAGGAAAGTTTCAACGGGCACAACATCATAAAAGTATATGGCAGGGAAGAACAATTCGGCGAAGCCTTCCGCGAGCAGAATGAAGAACTCTATAAAGCATCTTTCAAAGCCACGGCGATATCCAACCTGATCCAGCCGCTTTCACGCTTTGTGACCAACATAAACTACGTGATCGTGGCGCTTGTGGGCGCGCTTAACATCATAAACGGGCGGATGAGCATAGGCGACGTGCAGGCTTTCATACAGTACGCCCGGCAGTTCCAGCAGCCGTTTACGCAACTCGCGCAGATGTTCAGCGTATTGCAGTCGGGCATGGCCTCGCTGGACCGCGTTTTTGAACTTTTAGACAGCGGGGAGGAACAGCCCGGCCATCCGGGCCTTCCCGGACAGTACGGCCTTAAAGGGCAGATAGACTTTAAAGACGTCTGCTTCAGCTACACGCCGGACAAAAAGCTGATCGAGAATATGAACCTCAGCGTGAGGCCGGGAGAGACAGTCGCCATAGTGGGCAGTACCGGGGCGGGGAAGACGACGCTCGTGAACCTGATCGAACGGTTTTACGAGATAAACAGCGGCAAGATATTCCTGGACGGCGGCGTCGAGATACACGAGTTAAGCAGGGCGGCGCTCCGCCACAACATCGGCATGGTGCTCCAGGACACATGGCTGCACAAGGGGACGATAGAAGAAAACATAAAGTACGGGCTGCCGGACGGCGCGGTGATAACGGACGAAGAATTCAAAGAGGCGTGCGAGGCGACGTTCGTGGACAGCTTTGTGCGCACGCTACCGGACGGATACGATACTGTTTTAAGCAACGAGCTGACTTCCGTCTCGGCGGGTGAAAAGCAGCTTTTAACAATCGCCCGAGCCTTTTTAACAAAGCCGAACATACTGATACTCGACGAAGCGACCAGCTCTGTGGATACCCGTACGGAGGCGCTGATACAAGAAGCGGTCAATAAGCTAAGGGCCGGGCGCACAAGCTTTGTGATAGCGCACCGCCTTTCCACCATAAGGGGCGCGGACATAATACTTGTGATGGAAAAAGGAAGCATTGTCGAACAGGGAAACCACGAGGAGCTGCTGGCGCTTAACGGGCAGTACGCACGTCTCTACCAGGCGCAGTTCGGGGGATAAGGGCGAGGGGTTCCTTACAGGAATAACGAGGAGATAGATTATGAATAACACACCGTCAATAAGCGCGATAATGGAGATGATGATCGGAAACGGCCATGTTGTATTAGGTGAATTGAACGAATACTGCGCGAACGCGAAAAAGACGAGCCACGACCTTTTGATGCGTATCATGCGGGATAACGCCGGAACGGAGTACGGCAAAAAGTACTGTTTTTCAGACCTTCGGTCCGTAGAAGACTACAAGGCGAAAGTGCCGCTTTCCACTTACGACGACTATGCCGAGGCCATAGAAAAAATGGTGAAGGGCGAGAAGAACCTTATAACGAGTTACCCCATCCTGCACTACGCAGTGACGTCCGGCAGCGTGGACAATCCCAAAAATATCCCCGTTTCGCAGGAAACACTGGATATTTATGAAAAACACACCGCGCAGATAGCGATGACCGTGGCAAACGATTATATCGAAAAAACACAGCGCCGCAAAATGAAAAAAGGCAAACGCCTGCTGGTGGCCGCGGTAAGGGAGGATTACGTTGAGGATGGCACGAGCAGGGGGCCCATATCCTCGGCCGTTTACGTAAAGCTTAAAGAAGTGCTTCCCCTACTTACGGCTGTGCCCATAGAGGTAATATTTCCCCAGGGGAACATGAACCTGAAGTATTTAAGGCTGCTGTACGGCCTAAAAGAGGCAAAGCTCGTCTCTATGGATTCCCCGTTCATGACGGCGCTGGTTGACCTTATGCACTATATGGAGAACAACTGGGAAATGCTGGTCAAGGATATTGAGGCGGGTACGATCGATCCGTCAGTCAGTATGCCGGAAGAAGTGCGTGGCAAGCTTGAAGCCGGATTAACGCCGGATCCCGTGCGTGCAAAAGAATTGCGCGCGGTGTTCGAAGAGGGGTTCGGCACTCCCATCATACCGCGCATCTGGCCGGACATGGAATCCATCTCAGCGATTGGCGCGGGCGGATTCGCCGTCTACACGGATAAGATGAGGCGGTATTCGGGCGGCATCCCAATATTTTTCAGCGTATACGCAGCTTCGGAGGCGCTCATGGCCGTCGCTACCGAAATGGAGAGTATGGAGTACCTTCTGCTGCCGCATAGCGGCTTTTACGAGTTCATCCCCACGGACAGCGAAGACGAGAGCAAAACGTACAACCTTGACGAACTTGAAGCTGGCAAAGAGTACGAGATAATACTGACCAACCTTGCCGGGTTTTACCGCTACAGGATCGGCGACGTGGTACGGGTTGTGGGCTATAAGGGCGAATCGCCGAAAATATGCTTTGTCTACAGGAAAAAGCAAATGGTCAACATTGCCGGTGAAAAGACGAACGAAGCCTGCGTGGCGTGGACGGTGGGAGAATTCGAAAAGGAAACGGGCGCCGCGATTTTCGATTACAGCCTGTACGCCGATACAGACACGCTGCCCGGCAGGTACGTGCTGTTCATGGAACCGGGCGAGCACCTTCCAAAAGAAAACCACGCGAAATACCGAGAAATAATCGAGCGAAAGCTTGCGGTGGCAAACCCGTCGCTGGGCGCGAAGGTAAAGGACGGTACGCTGGGGCCGACGGACATAAAGTTCATGCAGCAGGAAACGTACTACCTCTACAGGGACATGATGATAATGCGTGGAGTCTCGGAGAACCAGCTAAAGCCGGTCCGCGTGATCGATACGCTCGCGAAAGAAAAGTTTTTCTTCGCGTTGATTGACAACGAATAAATGGGTAAACGGAAAAATACAATTGAACACAAAGTATTTTTGCTTGCGCTGCGCATAACGCTGATTTCCGTGTTCGCTGTCGCCGCGATTACGGTAGCCGGCCTTTTGCTGTTGCGCTACGCCACTTCCACAATAAGCATACACCTCGGTACAGAAGCCGCGCATGAGACGGAGGCGATGCTTGAAGACCGTGCCATTCAGGAGCTCAGGATGGCGGCTAAGGGGAAAGCTTCGCTGAGCGACGAGCAGCTTAACCTGATAGAATACTTTACTATCCTCCTGGCCCAGGAGGCGGAGCGCATACAGGCCAATCCGGAATTGTATGAAAAACAAACCATTAACCCGCCTTCACTTGAGCAGGGGGGGGAATATTCAGTCCAACTGCTGCACGCAAAGGACTCCGACCCGGCCGCTGTGGCTGAAGACGCCGAGCTGATGGGAAACCTCAGGCCCCTTATGCTCACGATACCTGACAACAATTCTGATGTTATGGCTGTGTACGTGGGTTTTGATGACGGGTACGCCCTCATGGCGGACGAGATCGCCGACCGTAAAACAAATAACTTATACGAGCCGCGCACGCGTCCCTGGTATACCGAAGCCGAGGATGAGGGTACTCTCGTCTGGACGGACATATACCAGGACAACTACGGCCGCGGCCTCTCCATTACCTGCGCGGCTCCTTTTTACGGGATGGACGGCGAGCTTGACGGCGTGGCGGGAATTGATGTGAGCCTTACTAACCTTTCGGACATATCCAACATCTCGCGCCTTGGGGATTCCGCACAGGTTTACCTTATGAATGACGACGGGCTGCTGATTACGGAGGATGAAAGCACGGGAGCGGCGCGCGTATGGATAAACCTACTTGACTCCTTAAACCCGGAACTCTTGGGACTGGCGCAAAAAATGAACTCGGGCTGGGAAGGCGTGGAGCGCCTGGAGCTGGACGGTGAAGACGTCTTTGTAGCCTACGCCCCGTTAGAAACCCTTGGATGGAGCCTTGCTGTAGTAATGCCCGCGGAAGACGTTATGGCCCCCATACAAATGAGCGAACAGCGCATAGAGGATATGCAGGACGTGGCGGTGCGGAGCATAGACAGCACGATCGGGGCGGTCGTACTGTTTTTCATAATTGCGTCCGCGCTTATTTTCCTGGTTGTAAGCATTGCTTCCCGCCGCTTCGCTCATACGCTCACAACGCCAATAACAGAGCTTGAAAGCGGCGTGCAGTCCATTGCTTCCGGCAATCTTGATTACCGCATCGAGCTTAAAACAGGGGATGAGATAGAAGACTTGGGCAGGTCCGTCAACAAAATGTCGTCGGATCTCAAGGAATACGTTGACAACCTTCAAAAAGTTACGGCGGACCGCGAGCGCATCGGCGCGGAGCTTTCCATCGCGACAAAGATACAGGCGTCCATGTTGCCCTGCATATTCCCACCCTTCCCCGAACATCCGGAGTTCGAACTCTACGCGACCATGGAGCCCGCGAAAGAGGTGGGCGGCGATTTCTACGACTTCTTCCTGATAGACAGTGATACGCTGGGGCTAGTCATCGCCGATGCTTCGGGCAAGGGAGTGCCCGCTGCGCTGTTTATGGTTATAACGAAGACGCTGATAAAGAACAACGCGCAGAACGGCATGAGCCCGGCCGGTGTGTTTGAAGCCGTGAACAACATCCTGTGTGAAAACAACCGCACCAGTATGTTTGTGACGGCGTTCATGGGGTATCTTACGATTTCCACAGGCCAATTCGCCTATGTGAACGCCGGACATACGCCTCCTCTGCTTAAGAGGAACGGGGGCAAGTTCGAAGTGCTTCACGTCAAGCCGGGATTGGTGCTGGCCGGGATTGACCATATCCCGTACGCACAGCATGAAATAACGCTTGATCCGGGCGATGAGCTGTATCTTTACACGGACGGCGTAACCGAAATGATGAATACGCAAAGCGGACTTTTTGGCGAGAAACGGCTGCTGCTGGCCGCGAACAGCTATGAAGGCGCGGATTTGGAGCGTTTCTTAGCTTACATAAAAGAATGCGTGGATGAATTCGCGGGCGGCGAAGAGCAGGCGGACGATATTACAATGATAGCCCTTAAGATATGCGGGACCGGTGAAAAAATTTAATCAATATATGACGGAGGGACATATGGATACATTTGAAACTGCAAAAACGATTGAAAACGGCTCGGCTGCTTTCGTACTGAAAGGGAGGCTGGACTCTTACACCAGCCCCGGATTTGAAAAGGAACTGCAGAGCGTGTTTGATGAGAAGCTGAACCTGATACTCGATTGCGGCGGGCTTGACTATGTGAGCAGCGCGGGCCTGCGCGTTTTCCTAATGGCATACAAGAAGGCAAGTGCTAACCAGAGCAAATTCCGGCTTATAAACCTCAAGGCGGAAGTGCGCGAAGTAATGGATATGGTGGGATTCTCCGATATTCTGGACATCGAATAGATAAATGTGATGAATGAAAAACAATTTGCGGCCGAAGCGGATGCGCTTGCCGGTGTAATGGCGTACGCCCGGGGGTTTCTTGAGGAAGCGGGGTGCCCGCCTAAAACATTGCGGCAAATATTGCTCGCCGTCGAAGAAATTTTTATCAACATCGCGCGCTATGCCTACAAAGGCGAAAAAGGCACTGTAACGGTGAAGTGCGCCCAGCTGGATTCTCCGGCGCGTTACGCGCTGTGGTTCCGGGATGACGGCGTGCCTTTTGATCCGACGGCAGTAGAGGTTCCCGACCTCTCGGAAGATTTATTGGACAGGGAAGTAGGAGGATTGGGTATATTCCTGGTCCGGCGGATGATGGATAAAATGGCCTACACCCGTGAAAACGGGGAGAACGTGATTTATATCGAAAAAGCGTGAGTGACTGCGGGCTTACAGTGACACCACGTTGTTTTTTCCGTTTTCTTTCGCAATATAAACATTTTTATCGACACGGCCTATAAGCGTTTTTGGCGTATCGCCCCTTTGGAATTCAGTGACGCCAAAGCTGGCTGTAATGTGGTATTTTTCGTCATTTGAGTTTAATTCAAGCTTCTCCCTCAGACGCTCCGCTATGTCGGTGGCCTTGCCCAGCGCGGTGTGAGGCAGCAGCACGACAAATTCTTCCCCGCCCCAACGAGCGAAAATATCCCCTTTCCTGAGGCCGTTCTTTATGGCGGTCGAAGAATCAGCGAGTATTTTATCCCCTGTTGGATGGCCGTATTTATCGTTTTTCTTTTTGAAATCATCAAGGTCAAACATGATAACTGAAAAAATAAAATCTTCGTTGTCGTTTGCGGCGTCAAAAAAGCCGTCCAGCGTCCGGTCTATCATCTGGCGGTTGTACGTATCGGTCAGGATATCCGTTGAAGACAGTGTTTCGAGTTCTCTTTCCCTCGAAAACTGCGCGCGCCGCTGCGAGTTAAGGCTGTATGAGTATATTGAAGCTATGAATATGGTTATGCCAAAATAGATTATTATGCCCGGCAATTGATAATCTATCGATACCGGCTTAAAAGCCAATGCACACACGGTAAACATTACCGCGATGCCTACTGCGAAGAGCACCGCGTATATCCAACGGGTGGGCAAGAGGAAGGATGCGTACATTATGACGATAAACGAGAT
>JAVBSU010000219.1:0-10102 GCA_031556555.1 Christensenellaceae bacterium | reverse complement strand
AACACCATGCCGAAAAGCCCGCGCACGTTCTGCCTCGATATGTCCCTCGTATCCACACCGTCTATTTTTATGCCGCCCCCGTTAATTTCGTAGAAGCGCATGAGAAGGTTTACTAAAGTGGTCTTGCCCGCTCCCGTGGGCCCGCAGATACCGACTTTCTGCCCGTGCTTCACTTCCGCGTTCATGTCGGTTATAAGTATATTTTCGGGCGAATAGCCGAACTTTACGTGCTCGAAGGATATATTTCCTTCCGTGGTTTCGATCTTTGTGAGATGATCGCGTTCGGGCGGCTGCTCGGGGTCGTCTAAAAAGTCGAACACGCGTTCCGCCGCGGCTATGGTGGACTGCATAAGGTTGGCTATGTTCGCCGTCTGCACTATGGGCTGTGTGAACTGTTGCATGTACTGGAGGAAGGACTGTATCGCGCCCACTGTAAGGTTCCCATTTAGAACCATAATGCCGCCCAGTATGCATATACCAACGTAACCTATGTTGCCCACCAGGTTTGTAACCGGCATCATTATACTGGACGCGAACTGCGCGCGGCGCGCGTCTTCCTTAAGATCGTCGTTCATCTTGTTGAACGCGCTCTCGGTGCGCGTTTCAGTCTTATAGAGTTTTAACAGCGTGTGGCCGGAGTACTGCTCCTCCACATAGCTGTTTACCGCCCCCAGCTTGTTCTGCTGCCCAAGGTAGTACTTTTGCGACTTGGTAACGACGCGCGAGCACAGGAACAACGCTACGGGAAAGACGAGTATGGCGATTATAGCCATTTGCCAGCTCAGCGAGAACATCATTATAACTATGCCGGTTATTGTGAACATAGACGTGATCAGCTGCGTCAGCACCTGTTGCATGGTTGTGCTGATCTGCTCAATGTCAGTGGTCGTGCGGGATAATATGTCGCCCCTTGTATGCGTGTCGTAGTAGTTTAACGGAAGCTTATTTATTTTTTTGTCAACGCCCTCCCGAAGGTCGTAAATCGTGCTCTGCGAGACCTGTGCCGTTATCCTCTGCTGCATATAGGTGCAGAGCGCGGAGAGCGAATATACTACTATGAGTATGACCAAGTTAACTTTGAGCGCGTCGAAGTTGACCGCGCCGTTCTCCTGTATGCCGCTCAATATAAGGTCGGTGGCGTGGCCCAGTAGCCTGGGGCCGCTCAGCAAAAACACGACTCCAAATACGGCGAAAGCGAGCATAAGTATCATTTTATGAAGATACGGCTTAAAATAGCCCATCAGCCTCTTTACGGTAGATCCGAAGTTTTTGGCTTTATCACCGCTCGCGGCGGGCTTGTTTCCCATTGCCATCAGTGTCCACCCCCTTTAAGCCAGTTGAGTGCCCGCGATTTCCGCGTACACGTCACAAGATTTCAACAGTTCGCCGTGAACGCCCTGTCCCACTATCTCGCCCTTGTCCATGACGATTATGTTGTCGGCGTTCATTATCGTATTTATGCGTTGGGCAACGATAATAACAGTCGCATTCCGCGTGTTTTCCTTTATTGCGGCACGGAGGGCGGCGTCCGTCTTGAAGTCGAGCGCGGAAAAGCTGTCGTCAAATACCAGTATATCAGCTTCAGTTGCTATTGCCCGCGCTATGGAAAGCCGCTGGCGCTGTCCGCCTGAAACGTTTGTCCCGCCCTGGGCTATCATATCGTCGTATTGCTTTTCCTTTTTGAGTATAAAACTTTCCGCCTGGGCTATCCTCGCTGCCCTTTCCACCTTTTCCATGGGAAGGTCTTCGTCATGGTATGCTATGTTGTAGCGTATTGTCCCGGAAAAAAGACTGGCGTTTTGCGGCACGTAGCCTATCCGGCCGCGCAATGCGTCAAGGTCGTATTCCTTAACGTCCACCCCGTCCACTGTCACGCTCCCCGAAGTTACGTCCCTAAGGCGCGGTATAAGGCCGGCTATGAGCGATTTGCCACTGCCCGTCGCGCCTATTATGGCGGTGGTCTCTCCCGGTTTTGCAGTAAAAGTGATCCTGCTTATTGCTGCCTGGTCGGAATTGTTGAAGTTTAGCGCCACATCCTTGAACTCAACAACGCCTGTCACGGTTTCAGGAGTTACGGGGCTGCTTGAGTTTACTATGGCCGGCTCTATTTCCATGACTTCTACTATGCGCTTGGCGCAGGTGCTCGCCCGTGGCATCAGCGCGAATATAAGCGACATCATGACAAGCGCGTACATTATAAGCATTAGGTACTGTATGAAAGCCATAAGATCGCCCACCATAAGCGACCCTTCCGCTATCTGCTGGCCGCCCATCCATACCACAATGACCGTACCCAGGTTTATTATCAGCATGAGCAATGGCATGAGCGTGGACACCATAACCTGAGATTTTTTAGAGGTGTCCGTCATATCCGCGTTAGCCGCCTCAAAGCGCTCTTCCTCCCTGCCTTCGGCGGTGAAAGCGCGTATAACCCTCACACCTGTTATGTTTTCCCGGACAATCTGATTAACGCGGTCCAGCTTTGTTTGCATGGAGGTAAACACGGGAAACGCGCGCTTCATTATAATTACCAGAAATACAAGTATCAACGGCATGCATAAGACCAGTACGAGCGCGAGATCCGGGTTTTTATTTATGGACAGGATTATACCGCCCGCGCACATTATAGGCGCCAGCACAACAACCCTGAACAGCATTATCGTGAAGGTCTGGACTTGCAGCACGTCGTTTGTGCTTCTCGTCGTCAGCGAAGCCGTGCCCACTTTATCAAACTCGGCCATTGTAAAAGTGTCGATGTGCATGAAAAGCTTGCGCCGTACGTCCGAGCAAAAGTTCACTCCGACTTTGGAGGCGAAGTAGCCCACGCCTATCGCCGCCGCGGAACCGCATAATGCGATAAGCAGCATGAAAAGCCCCCTGCTGATTATAAAGTTAATGTCCCCCGTAACGACCCCCGAATCGATGATTATGGACATCATGTTTGGCAAAAAGAGCAGGGAACAAGACTGGACGCACAAGCATATCACGAGCAGTACGATCTGCCCAGTATACTTTTTAAGCCCTTTGTAAAGTTTTAACAAAGACACTCACACCCTTTCCTCATTTATTGTTTATTGTATGCAGACAGAATATACAAAATTGCCGCGGCAAGAGCGGTAGAGACGCCTATTATACCTATAAGCCTTTCGCGCCTCGTGTCACGTTTCATGGCCCTCGAAGAAAGAAACAGGCCAGCCGCCGCACAAGCGAAGCCCACCCACCAAAGCACTTCTGCGCCAGCCAGCATCAGGAACCCGCAGGCGGAAAGTACAGGCGTCAGTATTGTCTTTGCCTGCAAGGTTTCTCCGCCGCTCATAACCCTTCACCACGCGCGCCGGGCTAATACCCCTCAAATATAATGCTGTCCGCCAACCGCCGCACGCTCCTCTCCCGCTTCATGTCCGTCACGACCCACGCGAGGACGCTCACTCCGTGCCTCCTCATGCGCCGTAGCAACGGTTTTTCAAGACCAATGATTTCGTAGCTTATAAAATTCGGCCTGCAAAGGAAATTTGTCAGAAGATTTTTCACGAAAAACCTTTGCGCCTTTGGTATGTGCTCCGCTCCGGTGATAAACGGGCAGGAAAGCTGCCCTCTTTCAACATGCGGCGCGTTTTTCCGAAACCACGACATGGACAGCGGGGAAAACGACTGCACTGCGTACCTCCCTTCGTAGGCGCTCATGAGCTCATATGTTTTTTCTTCCAACTCCCCGGCAGCGCCTTCGTTTTTTATCTCAATCAGAAGCGGCGTCCGCCCCGCAACGCCGGACAACACTTCATTTAACGTAGGGATGGTATATTCGCTGCCAAGCAGCCTCATATTCGCAAGCTCATCCGCCGTACAATCACACACAAGCCTTTTCACGCCCGCAACGCGCCCAGTACCGGCGTCGTGTATGACAACCACCTGGCCGTCTTTCGACAAGCGCACGTCAAGCTCAATGCCGTAACCATACTCCACCGCTTTGAGAAAAGCGGGCAGTGTGTTCTCCGGGCAATCCTCTCCGTGCAGGCCTCTGTGGGCATACGCATAATCTTTTATCCACCCGGGCCCAACTTCGCCCGCCGTCATCCACCGGTACAAAAAAAATAAAGATATGGCCGCGACAGCGCAAACAATTAACGCTAAAGTCATTTTTCGCCATCCTGAGTCAAAAGATGTTGGTATTATACCACACGTCGTTTTTTATTTAAAAAGTTGATATTGCCATTAGCAGGGCTTATGCGTACATTATGTATAAGCCGTATGAAGGTTGGCTTGAAACTCCCCTAATTGTTTCTTTCGCTGATTTAAAGAAAGCCACTGTTTTGTAATAGTATATCTGCCCGCCGTCGAGCCCAACGTCGTAGAAACTGAGCATTTTCGGATCGCGCACCGCTCCTATGTTTTCGTAGCCACCCGACTTCGTCAGTGAACGGTAAACATAGTAGCCCGACGCGTTCGCCACTTCTTCCCACTCTATTTTTACGTGCGTCTCGCCCAGACGTTCCGCCGCAACTCCGTTAGGGGCATTATTGCCGCTTTGTCCGGCAGGGTTCATGGACAAACCTCCCGCGGTCATGCGCGGGTTGTACATGGACCAGTCGTTAAGCATGATCCTGTTTGACAGCCAGAGTATCCTCTGTCTCTGCGAAAACACTCCGAGTGGTATATCAAACCGTTCGGCGCTAACGCCGCCATAAACAAAATTGCCGCCGTAATACTTGTTTGAAGAGCCCTCGTCCGAGTCGAATATTATCCAGTTCTGCCCGTCAAACGCGGCGTTGCACGAATGCGTCCTCGCGTATTGATCCGGAGTTGCGCTCCGCGAGCTTATATTGTACGTTTCAAGTATAGTATTGGGTATGCCCATCAAATCGAGCATTTTTACGCAAAGGTTGGCATAGCCCATGCAAGTAGTGGCCCTCACCGCGAATACTTCATCGGGGTGATGCGTTACGGAACCTGTGGCGTAATCGGGCGCGTGGGCCGCTTCGTTGTAGTATATGTTGTCCGCCACCCAGTAAAACACCGCGTATATCCTGTCCCTGTCCGTTTCACATGACTCATAAAGGCTATTGACCAGCTCCTCCAGCTCAGGGTTGGGCTGTTTGTACTCGCTGCGTGTTTCGTGCATTCCAGCTGTGTTCACAGCGGAGAGTAAAAGGTCATACATCGCGGCGTTGTCGCCGTATATGGGCCGCGCGGGAGGGAACTTTACTTCTTCGACTACAACGGGAGGCGCGATTTCCGATGGCACGGCCGATTCCACGGCTTCCGTTTCTCCCTGGTCGGGCAAGGCGATTTCGGAGCTTTCAGCGGGTGCGGCAGTGTCTTCCCCGATCACGTTTTCAACAGGTTCGGTCGGAGACATCTCGGGTTCGGGAGCAGGAGCCGGCTCAACCGTCTCCACGGGAGGAGGGTCAGGCTGCGGCGCAAGCTCGGCCTCTTCCGCAAAAGATATGCTTTGTACGGCAAATATAAATAAAACCGCAATAATTGCCGCCATGATTCTCATTTTTCCCGAAACTCTGTTCATGCTTTATATTTTATTGTAATAAGCAGAAATTGTCAACCGCGGGGAAGCCCTCTCATCCTTAATTGGCCGCACGCGCCCTCTATGTCCGAACCCATGGACTTTCTGACGGTAGCCGAAATGCCCTGCCGCTCAAGTTCCTCACAAAAGGCGTACACTCTTCGCTTGGGCGGCGCGCTCATCCCCTTCCCGCCGTTGAGCGGTATGACGTTCACGTGGCAGTTCTTCCCCCTTAACAGGCGCGCGAGGTTGGCAATATCCCAATCACTGTCATTGAAACCGTCTATCAGTATGTATTCGTAAGTGACCCGCCTGCCCGTAACTTCAAAGTAATGATCCGCCGCGTCTAATATACCTTCTATGGAATATTTCGCCGCTATGGGCATTATCTGCTCCCGTTGCGCCTGCGTGGCCGCGTGCAGCGATATGGACAGCGTGGCCGCGAAGCCACATCCGGCAAGTTCGCTTATGGCGTCCGGTATGCCGCAGGTGGAGACCGTTATGTTCCTCCTGCCAATGCCCAGGCCGTCCGCCTCACTCAATATAGTCATGAACTTTATAACTTCCCGGAGGTTGTGCATAGGCTCGCCCATGCCCATCAGCACGACATGGTACGCCTTCATTCCCGGATTATCGCGGTTTGCCGCCACAACCTGGGCGAGCATCTCTCCCGCGCTCAGGTTGCGCACCAGGCCGTCTTTGCAGGAAGCGCAGAAAACGCAGCCGCAGGCGCAGCCCACCTGTGTGGACACGCAGACCGAACAGCCGTAATCTTTAGGCATGTACACGCTTTCGATAGTGTTTTTATCGGCCAGCTCAAAAAGGTATTTCTTGGATCCGTCGGAGGAGGAAAGGCATTGCAGGGTTTTGAGATAGCCCTCGCCATACGCTTCGCGCAGCTTTTGCCTGAGTCCTGTAGGAAGGTTGGACATATCCTCGAACGAAGCGCCTTCCACAAGCCACTTCATCACCTGTTTAGCGCGGTACTGCGGCTGGCCAAGGCTAGCGAACACCTGCTTTAGTTCGTCTATGGAAAGCCCAATAAGTTCCGTCATACGCGCCTCATCCTCGCCATGAAAAAACCGTCCGTCCGGTCCACGTGCGGCAGCAGCTGCATAATCCCGCCTCGCGACCTGCACATGAGGGCCGGGGGTATATGGTTTTTTATATCATCTTCCACAAAATCCTTATTGTTACCCAAAAAATATTTTATGTTGTCTTCGTTTTCCTCTTTACTTATAGTGCACGTCGAGTAAAGCAGCGTCCCGCCGCTCTTCACATACCCGGAACACACATCTAATATTTCTCTTTGCAAGCCGGCCAGCTGCGCTATGTCGTCACTGTTCTTGTTCACCTTTATATCCGGTTTGCGGTATAAAAGGCCGAGCGCGGAACAGGGCGCGTCCACCATCACCACGTCAAAAGCCCGGTCAAAGGCTGCTACGTACTCCCTGGCGTCCGCTGTCCGGGCAATACAATTATCCACGTCCAGCCTCTCCATTGTTTTCTCTATCAGCCGCACGCGGTGTTCGTGGATGTCAATTGCGACGACTTCCCCATCCTGCGCGAACTGCGCGGCGTAAGCGCTTTTTCCTCCGGGAGCCGCGCACGCGTCCAACACCCTGTCTCGCGGCTTAATGCCCGCGGCCATAACGCAAATCATGGAAGCTTCGCTCTGGACGGTCACGTAGCCTTTTTTGAACATAGGCATATCTTCTATGTTCGACGCGTTTTTTATGTAATAGGCGTCCTCACAGTAAATACCCGGCTCGAATCGGGAATAATCGCCGCCGCATCTGATTTTATTGCGGCGGATGCAGGTCAGCGAATTGCCGCCCGTATACTCCATCATGCGCTCAGCCTGTTCGGCTCCGTAGTCATTTATATACTTATCACACAGCCAAAGCGGGTAACTGTACATGACGTGCAGGTAGTTCGCGGAACCTTCTCCCGGCTTCGGATACGGTATGTTTCCGAGTTCCCTCGAAATGTTCCTTAGCGTGGCGTTCACAAAACCTTTCAGGCCCTGCTTTTTGCCCGCCGCCGCCAGCTTAACGCTCTCGTTTACCGCGGCCGAAGCGGGGACGCTTTCAAAAAACAAAAGCTGGCACACTCCCAGCCTCAGTATATTTCTTATTACAGCGTGCATGCGCTTCGCCGCGGAAAAATGATCGATAACGTAATCAATCCTGAACAGGTTTTCAATAGTAGTGCTGGCGAGCGCGGTCGCGAACCGTTTGTCTTCCGCGCTGATGTCGCCTTTTAACGCGCTTTTTAGCTCAAGGTTGAGGTATGTCTTTTTGCTGATAACGCTTGAGACCACATCCAGCGCCAACTGCCGCGCGTTCAATGCCCGCCGTCCTTTTCAAAAATGTAGCCTTTGTCCATGCGCCTGCCGCGCAGGCTCTCCGCGGAACTCATGGCCTTTGCGCCTTCGCGCTTGATCGTGTCTATGGACAGCGGCCCGTCCACGGCCATCACTACAAGCCCTTTTTTCGCGCCGGCTGAAATGATCTCTCCGCACCTGGCGTTATCCGGAGCATCCGCATCGGACGCGGTCGCGGCGTAGACTTTTATTTTCTCGCCGTTGTACACCATGTACGCGCCGGGCACGGGGTTTGTCCCCCTCACAAAATCAATCAGTTCTTTCCGGCTCAGTCTGAAATCCATCTCACCGAAGCCTTTTTTAAACATAGGAAAATACGTCGCTTCTTCACTGTTCTGCGGCGTGCGCACCAGCGTCCCCGCTTTCAGCTTGTCCAAAGTTCGTTTAAGCGTGACAGCCCCCAGTTCGCTGAGTACGCTGTAAAGCCCTCCCGCCGTCATATCCTCCGGGATAGGAACTTCGTCCTGTTCGAGTATGTCTCCTGCGTCTAGTTCTTTTACGGTGTACATGGTGGTTATGCCCGTACGCGTCTCGCCGTTTATTATCGCCCACTGTATGGGCGCCGCTCCCCTGTATTTGGGCAGCAGCGATGCGTGTACGTTTATGCAGCCGTATTCAGGTATGTCGAGTATTTCCTGGGAAAGTATATGGCCGAACGCGGCGGTTATGAGAAGGTTGGGCGCAAGCTCCTCCAAAACTTTCACGCCCTCTTCGCCGCTGATTTTATTAAACTGGTACACGGGAATATTATAGCTCTCCGCCACCGTCTTTACCGGCGGAGGCAGCACTTTATGGCCCCGGCCCGCTTTTTTATCGGGCTGCGTCACGCATGCTATGGGCGCGTATCCGCTTTCCACGAGCATTTTGAGCGGGGGCACGGCAAAATCAGGAGTGCCCATGAAGACGGTCTTAAAGTCCTTTGGCATGCTCTTCCCCGTCGTCTTCATCGTCATCGTGATATATCCGTTCAACTATTTTATCTGTAAACAGGACGCCGTCAAGGTGGTCCAACTCATGCGCTACGGCGCGCGCGAACATACCGGTCCCCTCGTATTCCTTTATCTCACCGTCCCTGTTCATCGCCCTGACTTTAACGTATTCCGGCCGTATGACGTAACCGCTGTCGTCGGGCAGAGACAAGCAGCCTTCCTCTTCCCGCTGCTGCCCGTCCGTCTTTACTATCTCGGGGTTAATAAGCTCAATAAGGCCCTCGCCCACGTCTATCACGGCTATCCGCCTGAGCGCGCCCACCTGTGGCGCGGCAAGCCCAACCCCACGCGCGTCGTACAGCGTCTGCGACATATCGTCCAAAAGATCCGTTATGTGCTGGTTTACTTTTTTAACTTCCTTCGACACCTTCCTTAGCCTGGGGTTATCGCCTTCCAATATTGTTCTGGTCGCCATTTTCTTCCTCCGTCACGTCAAACCGGCGGGATTTAATTCTATCCCCGTCAGTACATTTTTGTATTTCACGCTCGCAAAAAGCTTGAATATTTCACTGGTGGCATCGCCGCCGCCAAGGTTTACCAGCACGTGGTACCTGTGCAGGTTGTCGATCTTCTTTATGGCGGATTCGGATGCCCTCACACTTATTATATCATTTTTCCCGGGAAGCAACACAGTTTTTAGCCGTTTTAAAAAATCTTTCACACTGTTTATGACCATCTCGCTGTCTTCACCCGAAAACTGTATTTTTACAAAGACGGAAAACGGGGGAAGTTTCACCATTTTCCTCAGTACTATCTCATGTTTGTAAAAACCCTCGTAATCATGGTCTTTAGCGTACCTCACAGCGTAGTGGTCGGGATTATACGTCTGGAGCACTACATTTCCCGCCTGTTTCCGTCCCGCCCTCCCCGCGATCTGGGTGATCTGCGAAAACGTGTACTCGGCGCTCCTATAATCGGGGATGTTCAGCATTGTGTCGGCCGCCAGTACGGCTGACACAGCCACACGTTCGAAATCAAAGCCTTTTGTTATCATCTGTGTGCCTATCAGGATATCCGCCCTTCCGGCTGAAAAATCCTCAAAAGCCGTGAGGTGCGCGCCCTTCCCGCTCATCGTATCAAGATCCATGCGCATGAGGCGCGCGTCCGGAAACATATACTTGAGCTGCTCCTCCACCTGCTGGGTACCCGTTCCAAAGTATTTTAGATAGGGCTTGTTGCATTCCGGGCAAACCTCTTCCACCTTCTTGC
>JAVBSU010000147.1:0-9422 GCA_031556555.1 Christensenellaceae bacterium | reverse complement strand
TAAAGCGCTGCGCCTTGGAAATACGGACGAAGTGGTGCCCACGTTAGAAGAAGTGCTGGCGCTGGTCGATGGCAAGGTTCCCATACTTTTCGAAATAAAAAACTACGGGCTCACCTGCAGGCTGGAGAAAGCGTTTTACAGCATAATGAGAAGTTACGGGGGGAAGTACGCGGTACAGTCGTTCTCGCCCTACTCGTTGCGGTGGTTCAGGAAGAACGCGCCCCACGTGCTGCGCGGGCAGCTTGCCTGCGACTTTAAGCACGCCTGTGTGGAAGAGTCCGCTTTTAAACGCCTGCTGGTCAAGTTGATCCTCTATCCTATTAAGCAACTGGAAACAAACTTTATGTCCCGGCCGCACTTTATAAGCTGCGAATTCCACAGGCTGCAATTAAAGCTCCTTAAGAACCTCCGGGACAGGGGCGCGTCCATTCTCGCATGGACAATAAGCACTAAAGAACAGTTCGCCACGGCGGAACCCTTTATAGATTCGGTGATATTTGAAAGGTTTCTGCCGGAGGCGTAATTAATGCAACAGGGATGATGGGCAGCGCCCAGCATCCCTGTTTTATACCAGCAGATACGGCGTTTCAGGTTGGAATAAGTATTACGCCTTGGTTTTGCCCGCGGCCGGGCCGGCGGTCTCGCCCTTTACCTTTACGGTGGTCTCGCCGTAAGGCAGGAGCGTGTAGGGGATAACCTTGTAGTAATACTTCCTGTCCGCCTTGAGCCCGGTGTCCTTGTAGGCGGTGGCCCTGCTCTTTAAGTTGTACAGGAACTTATAGCCGCCCGACCTCGTGTCCGAACGGTAGATGTAGTAACCGTCCGCACCCTTGGATGTGTCCCAGTCAAGTTGTATGGCCGATTTGCTGACGCCCTTAGCCGTAAAGTTAGGAGGGGGTACACATTTCACATCTACGCTTGCGGGCTCGCTCCAGTCGCTTTCGAAAAAGGCTTCTCCGGAGTCAAGTATCGCGGTCACGGCGTAATTATACCTGCCTCCTATATATATTTTCTCCGTGTCAGTGTAGCTGGTGTTGTATTTGCCATATACTTCCGTCAGTTTGTGATATTTCGTGTAATCATACTTTGAGAAGGTTTCCGAGCGGTAGATGCAGTAGCCGCTCGCTCCCGTCACGGGGTCCCAGGATATGCCGGCCTTGCCCGGCCCGCCGTTTTTCGCCGCGAGGTTTTGCGGCGCGCCGGGAGGATAGTTGGAAATCAGCCTTGAGTAAGCCTCCTCAACGGCGGCTTCCGCGTTAACGTTGCCCCAGCCGGTGTATATGTCGAAGCCGGGCGTGTAAAGATCTGTGGCCGTGAAATAGAGGATGTCCTTGACCTCGCTTACGGTAAGATAGGGGTTGACGTACTTCATCATCGCGACAACGCCGGATACTATCGGCGTGGCCATGGACGTGCCTCTCAGCGAATCGTAACTGTTCGTGGGTACGGCGTTGACTATATTCACACCCGGCGCCGAGATGTCTTTGTACTGGCCGTAGTCGGAGAAGTCGGCTTTGCAGTTCCCGCTTGGGTCGTTGTAGTCAGTGGTCGCTATTACGCTTATGACCGACTCGAAATCGGAGGGCGTGGACGCGTCCAGCAGGCTGTCGTTGCCCGCGGCGCACACGACAACTATGCCCCGGCTCACCGCCGTGTCGATTACTTCGCGCTCAATTTTGGCGTAATAATCATAAGGCGGGTATACGGCTTGCGATGAGCCCAGGCTCATGTTGACGACGCCGGCGCCAGATTCTATCGCCCAGTCCAGCCCCGCTATTACGGTTATGGTGCTGCCGCTGCCCGGTCCCAGAACGGCGGCCGAGTAAAGCTCCATCATGCTGTTGCCTTTGCCGCTGGCCACTCCGGCGACGCCGATGCCATTATTGGCCACAGCGCCTATGGTGCCGGCGACATGCGTGCCGTGCAGTTCATCATCGCTGACGGCAGGGTAGTTCTTAGAAGCCGTCCCATCAAGGCAGTAGCGGCTCAATGAGGCGTTCATGTTCCCCGCGAGATCCTCATGGTTAAGTTGGATAGAAGTGTCGGCCACGCACACTTTCACTTTGTCCCGCGCGGGCAGGTCGAGGTTTTCAATAAACTCCCACGCCTCGCCCACGTGTATTTTGTCTAAGTACCACTGGTCGCCCGCGAGCGGGTCGATGGGAAGCGCCGCCTGTTCGATATCCGCCTCAAGCGGTACGTAAGTAAAGTTGGGCTGCGCGTACCTGACTCCCGGCGTGGCGTTGAAGGCCTCTATAGCTTCTTCTATGCCCACGCCGTCCGAAAGCCCAACAAGCGCGATCTCGCCTTCGACAAGGCTGCTCTCCATCCGCGTTATCACTTCTCCGCCCAGCTCTTCGGCCATTTTGCCGATTGTGGGCGCGTCGTAGCCGTTCTCAAAGACGACAATAACTTCGCCCTGCGCGAAGCCCGTGTCTTCGATTATTTCTTCGCTCTTTACAACCGCTTCGGCGGCCTTCTTGGTCTGGGCCGCGATTGGCCCGGCAGTCTTGCCCTTGACCTTGCCATTGTCCGTTTGCGTGTAGGCCATGACTTTGTAGTAATACTTTGTATTGGCCTTAAGGCCGGCGTCTTTGTATGAAACCGTTTTGCCATTGCTTATGGCGGCGGCGAGAGCGTAGCCGCCCGACCTCGTAAGCGAACGGTACACGTAATAGCCGTTAGCGTTCCTGACAGCCTCCCATTTCACGTTTATCGTGGATGCGTCCGCGCCTTTGGGAGAAAGGCTTTTTGGCGCGTCCAGGACGGGGGTTGCGGACTTTGGTCCGGCCGTGTAACCCGAACCGTCTATTCGCTTGCCGCTTTCATCATACTTGCCGCCGGACACCATGTAGTGGTAGGTTACGCCTGTCTTGACGCTCGTGTCGGTATAGGTCAGGATGTCGGGGCTGAGAGCCTCTTCCAACACGATATATTTGTCGGTTTGATGTGGGTATTTGTACTCGGACCTTCTGATATAATAGCCTTCAGAACCCTCCGCGCCGCTCCAGTCAAGGGTTATTTTGTTAGGCCCGTCCGCCGTGGCCGTAAACGGCTCCGGGGCGGGAATAGGGGCGGGTTCGGGCTGGGGCGGGTTCTTGCCATACTCGATGGCGAGGTTTATCGCGGCGGGCGCGTTAACGTTGCCGTAAGCCGTGTAGTAGTCGTAGCCGGGCGAGTTAAGGTCGGTCGCCGTCTTTATGAGGATCTCCTTTACCTGCGTGGGCGTGAGGTCCGGGTTGGCGTACTTCATCATGGCGGCCACGCCGGCCACAATGGGCGAGGCCATGGACGTTCCCTGGGCGTACCCATAGTCGTTGTCCGGCAGGCAGCTAAGCACCCCCACTCCCGGCGCGCTGACGTCTTTGCTTGCGCCGTAATTGGAAAAATCGGCCTTGCAGTGTTCGCCGGGATCGTCATAGTCGGTAGTCGCTATAACGCTTATTACGGTCTGGAAATCGCTGGGCGTTGCGGGATAGTTGGTATCGTCATTTCCCGCGGCGGCGACGAGCGTCACGCCTTGGTCGAACGCCCAGTCCATATACGATCTTATCAATTTGTCGTTGTCGGGATAGGGGGTATTGCCGTATCCGGTAAAACTCATATTGATGACTTGAGCGCCGCTCTCCACTGCATAACCTATACCCGCGACAACATCGTAGGTATAAGTCCAAATGTAGTTGTCGAAGCCTTCACTTATGTCCACGCTCATCAACTCAAGAACCTGGTTGCGCCCGCCGCTGCCCATGCCCGCTATGCCCAGGCCGTTGTTGGCGGCCGCGCCTATTATTCCGCTTACGTGCGTGCCGTGGAAATCGTCAACATCCTTCCCGTAAGGCCGTATGTCTCCACCCTGTACGGATACGCACAGAGAGGGGTTTATTATGCCCCTGAGATCCTCATGGTTTATGTCGACTATGGTATCCAGTACGGCCACCAAGACCTTTTCGCCGCCAGGAAGCGCGTCTATTATACCGTACGCCTCGCTTGCGCCGACCTTATTAAGGTACCATTGATCGCCTACTAGCGGGTCGCTGGGAAGCGCGGCCCGGTAGCTGGCCTCACCTCCGGCAAGCCCGTATATATAGTTGGGCTGGGCGTAGAGCACGCCGGGAGTTTGCTCCAGCGAGGCCACCGCTTCTGTGACGCTCTCGCCTTCCGCAAGGCCGATAACTCCTATCATTGATCCCTGAGCGCCGTCCACCGTTTGCTTCAGCACGCGGCCGGAATCTTCGGCCATGCGCTCTATCATTGGGACATCCGCGCCCGGCTCAAACACGGCGAGCGCCACGCCGGGGACGTAGTTCGGAGCGTCCTCCACGGTTGAGGGGGCCGCGCCGCCTTCCTCGACAACCGGCCCGGAGGCTTCTTCCGCCATCACTTCTTCGGCCGGATCCATGGCGTCCTCCTCCATGGACTGGCCCCCGACGGGCTGATCGTCCGCGGGGCCGTCAAAAACCACTTCGGGTTCCTGGATTACAGGCGGATCGCCGGACGCGAAACCCGCGCCAAACAGCGAAAACGTAAAGCAAAATACAAGAACCAGTAAAACAAACCTTGAGAATCCGTGTTTCATGGCCAACTCCTTATTATCTTTTAATCTGGTAGCATTTTAATAACATCTAATTATACCATATCTTTCTAAGCCACGGCAAACGTTATATTTCGCCCGGCGCGGCCGAAAAGCGTCAATCTTCACAATAAGTTCACTTTGCGGGGCGCGATTTCGTCACATTATACAATTATGATATTACTACATAAGACAATAATTGCACAGGAGGCCGGGCATGGCTGATAAGAACAGATATGGAAAAAAGAAAAGAAAAAAATGGCCGATAGCGGTGGCGGTGGCCGCCGCGGCGGTGTTGGCGGTGATGTACTTCGGGCCCAGCATCTTACCGCAGGCGAACGCGCAGGATACCGGCACGCTCGCGCTCAGGACGGCGGCGGCGCAAAAGGGGAATATAGAAGTCTCGGTGGTCGGTTCGGGGGTGCTCTCGGCTGATGACGGGGGCGAATTAAAGCTGCCGGGCAGCATCGAATTCAGCGAGGTCAGCGTGGAGGCGGGCGACAGGGTGTCCGCGGGCGACGTGCTGGCTTACATAGATATGGACAAGCTGGCCTCGTACATAGACGATACGCGCGATGCCATAAGCGATATAGACAGCCAGATCAAGGACCTGCAGGACGACGCTGAGTCAAAGTATTTAAAGTCGCCCGTGGCGGGCCGGGTTAAGGAAGTAAACGTCAGTGAGGGCGAAGACTTAACATCCAAGGCGCTGAGCGGGGGAGCGGCTTTCACCCTCTCCCTGGACGGCAAAATGAAGGCTGCCGTGAACGCGGAAGGAACTTTAGTTGCGCCGGGAGATGAGGTAACCGTCACGCTTTCGGACGGAACGGAGGAGGACGGCGACGTGGTGCGCTCGTCCGGCGGCGTGGTGGAAGTGACGCTCACAGACAACGGCCCGCTCTTAGGTGGCGAAGTAACCGTGAGCGATAGTGACGGCAACGTCATAGGCAAAGGCGTACTGGAAATAAACACTCCCCTGAGCGTGCTGTGCGATCCCGGGGTCGTAAGCGAACTGGACGTTGAAGAAAACGAAAAGGTGTCTTCGGGAGGCACTCTCCTGACGCTCACGCAGGCCATGAAGTCGCGAGGGTACGGCAAACTCCTCAGCGACAGGGCGGATTACGAAGAACTCCTTAGAACGCTCTACGCCTACGAGAGCACGGGAGTCGTCACGTCCGACCGCGCGGGCATGGTGAGCGAGGTTCCTGAAGAAAATGGCTCCCAATCAGGTTCGCAGGACGCAAGTGATGCGGGCGGTGACAACTCAAATAGCGGTGCGGGCAACATGACGCCCACCTCGGCGGACAGTGCGGACGGGGTAAAGCTCACGCTGCTTTCGGCGGAGGAACCTGAAGGCGGCGAGGCTCCGGCCGAAGACCCTGCCGGCGAAGCGCCGGATGAGGGGCAGCCCGCGGACGGCGAGCAGGGCGAAGCGCCGGTGGAAGATGATCCGGTGCAGCAGCCGGAGGGTGAAACGACCCCGGCGGACGGAGCGGGCGGCGGGGCTGCCGCTGGCGGAACAATGCCTTCCTTCTCCATGTCCGGCGCGGCTGCGGGCCTTGATTCTTCCGCATTGAGCGGAGCGGGAGAGGCAGGGACGGATACAACCGGAGAAGACGCAGCAACGGAAGAGACGCCGGGCGCGGGAGAGCTTTACACGGCAATGTTCAAGTTTGAGGCGGGGAGCGCCACAACGCTGGTAGTAGACATAGACGAGCTGGATATACTTTCGGTCAAGCCCGGCCAAACGGTGGAGGTAGTGCTGGACGCGTTGCCCAATGAAACGTTCACGGGGACGATCACCAAAATATCGGCTATGGGAACGACACAGTCGGGCGTTACGACCTATCCGGTGACCATAAAAATACAGGGCGCCGACGAACGCCTGCTGCCAGGAATGAACGCTTCTGTAACCATAGTTACCGATGTGGCGGAGGGCATAGTGACAATACCGCTGGAAGCGTTGCAGGAGATGGGCGGCGAGAAGTTCGTGTTCATCGCGGGCGCGCAGGCGCAGGCGGACGGAAGCGATGAGACGCAGCCTTCGCTAATGGGCGAGCGGCGCGTGGTCACGACCGGCCTTTCGGACGGGGTTAACGTGGAGGTTACATCCGGCTTAACCGAGGGAGAACAGATTACATACATCAACACATCCACCGATTCGAACAGCGGATTCATGGGATTTGGCGGCATGGGCGGCGCCAGAGCCGAGCGGACTGAGATGGTGGTGGACGCGGGCGGCCCGCAGGGCGAACCTCCTCAGGGCGCCGTATTCGCGGGACCAGCGAGCTAGGAGGGCGTAATCATGATAAGGATGAGAGATATATATAAAGTTTACAACATCGGAGGCGAAGACGTCTACGCCCTTAACGGAGCGTCGCTGGACATAGAAGAAGGAGAGTTCGTGGCGATAATCGGCCCTTCGGGGAGCGGCAAATCAACGCTGATGAACATCATGGGCTGCCTTGACACGGCGGACAGCGGCGCTTACGTGCTGGACGGCCTGCCCATAGAAGATTATTCGGAGGACGAGCTCGCGAAGATCAGGAGCCACAAGATAGGATTCGTGTTCCAGAGCTTCAACCTCCTGACGAAGATAAGCGCGATCGAGAACGTTGAGCTCCCGCTCATGTACCAGGGCAAAAAGCGCAGGGAGTGCCGGGAACTCGCGTGCGAGGCGCTTATGCGGATGGGGCTAAGTGACCGCATGGGCCACAAGCCCAAAGAGCTGTCGGGCGGGCAGCAGCAGCGGGTGGCCATAGCGCGGGCATTAGTCGCCTCGCCCTCGCTGATACTGGCGGACGAGCCCACAGGAAACCTTGACCAGGCAACGGGCGAGGAGATACTCGACCTCTTCCGCGAGCTGAACGAGGCGGGCAACACGATAGTGCTGATAACGCACGACAACGACATTGCCGCGGCGGCAAAGCGCAGGGTGCGCATACTGGACGGGCGCATAACGGAGGACACGCGGGTATGTTAGGGCAGTCTTTCAGGATGGCGTTCTCGTCCATAGCGTCCAACAAGATGCGTTCGTTTTTGACAATGCTGGGCATAATAATCGGCATTATGGCGGTGGTGGTGCTCGTGTCCATAGTTAGCAGCGCCACAGGACAGGTCACGGACGAACTGAACAGCATGGGAGCGGAAAAGCTATCGGTTTCGGTGATGAACTCACGGTACGGCTCGCTGTCGCTGGAGGATGTGGAGAATTACGCGGACGGGAGCGAAAACATAGCGTACATAGCGCCCACGAACACCCAGTCTTCAACACTGAAGCGGGGGGACGTCTCTGAGGAGCAGACGACTGTAACAGGCGCGACGCCGTCTTACTTCGACGTGGAAAAGCTCACCATAGCGAACGGGCGCGTACTAAAATCGCCGGACGTGGAAAACAAGAGCCCCGTGGCGGTGCTGGGGGCGGGCATAGCCGAGACCCTCTTCGGCCTGAATGATCCCGTAGGCGAAAACGTTACCATAGACGGCCGGAGTTTCCTGGTCGTGGGCGTTCTTGAGGACGCGGGCACGACGCTGTTCGGTTCCACCAACGACAGCGTGATCATACCCTTCACCCTGGCGCAGCGCCTGTCGTTTAACAGCGGCGTCACATCCTTTACGGTGATGGCCACGAGCAAAGACACGGTGGACGCGGCGGAGGACGACATTACCGGGATGCTCATGGCAAAGTTCAAGGACGAGGATTCGTTCAACGTGTTCAACCAGAGCAGCATGCTTGAATCACTCGATTCCATAACGGGCACAATGTCCATCCTTATGGGCGGCATAGGCGGCATATCGCTGCTCGTGGGCGGCATAGGTATAATGAACATCATGCTCGTGTCCGTGGCCGAACGCACGCGCGAGATAGGCATAAGAAAAGCCGTGGGCGCGGGCAGAAAGCGCATACTCATGCAGTTTTTGATAGAGGCGCTCGTGCTCTCGCTCGTGGGTGGGCTCATAGGCCTTGCGCTGTCCTTCGTGATGCTGGAAGTGCTGTCAATGGCCTTCGCTACCACCTTCACCATGACGGGCGGCATAGCGCTAATAGCGGTGGTTTTTTCACTGGCCATAGGCCTCATCTTCGGTATAAACCCCGCAAACAAAGCGGCGAAGATGCCGCCGATAGAAGCGCTGAGGACGGAGTAGGGAAATGCAACCCAAAAAGGCTGCGGTAGCGGCCTTTTTAGCGCTTAATCAGGCATCTGGATTGTATTCATAAGGCTGGGCATTATCAAGTTCAAGGCACGTTTCCGCCCACTCGAGCAGGTTTTTGATGAGCTGTTCGTCTTCGGTGTAGTACGTATAGCTTTTTTGATGCTTCTCATCATTTTTTTGATAGTAATTTACCAATATATAGCACTTGGAATCATCTTTCATTGATAGTCCAATGCCGTGAAGGGTAAGCGCATCTGCAGGCGTTTCCGGTGCGGGTAGCGTGGGTATGTAGACGTGCAGCAACCCTCTTTCACCCATAGGAAATACAGCGTTACGATACTCTCCGGCATACTCGTCGTAGTCTATATAATACTTGCCGTAATTATAGTTCGGGTCACCCACAGGCATTTTGACCGCATACAATATTTGCCCGGTCAGTATATCCGTTAAATCCTGTACCGCCCGCTCGCAGTTCTCCGCGTCTTTTTCTCCTGAGTTTTTGTCAAAGCTTGCCGATATTGACCAGATATCGCCTATGCGCGATTCAATAGAAATATAATCGCCAATGGAAAAATCTCCTCCAAATTCCAGAAGCGCGTCGTATGTGATGGTGTCAAATTGAGACGGGGTATTGTATATCGTTTTAGAGTGAGGTGGATTTAAACCCAAATTAGTAATGGCCGCCGCCAGCGTGATT
>JAVBSU010000184.1:0-4976 GCA_031556555.1 Christensenellaceae bacterium | reverse complement strand
CCTTACGGATAATATGTTTATGTAAAGGCAAGCGTCAGCTTGCCGCGGGTCAAGGGACGACCGTCCCTTGCGGTCCTTAGGGCGGAGCCCTAAGTTAATTCCTACGCATTTACCGCCGCCCAAAGCTTCGCGGCTTGCTCCCGGCTCTTGGCCATTACCTCGTGCTCGTCTATGCCAATGAGCTCGCGGTCTTTCATCAGTACTTTGCCGTTTATAACGGTCGTAACGACGCTCCTGCCGTTCATTCCGAACATTATATGCGAGTTGCAGTTGTTTGCGTTCATTGGAGTTAAGGGATCGTAGTCCGTCACTATGACGTCGGCGCGCGCGCCCTGTTTCAAGACGCCCAGCGGTTTATTGAAGTAGCGCGCCGCGATCGTTGCGTTGCCGTGGAAAAGCATTTCGGGTATCTCGCCCCAGGCCACGTTCGGGTCGCATAGGTTGTGCTTGTGGATTATATTGCCGACTTTGTACGATTCTATCATGTCGTTCGTGTAGCCGTCTGTGCCGAGGCCCAGCAGCACACCCAGCCCGAACAGTTTTATAACCGGCCCGCAGCCCACCGCGTTGCCCATATTGCTCTCCGGGTTGTGCACGACTGCCGTTTTCGTCTCAAGCAGAAGCTCCATTTCGCGCGGGCTGATGTGTATGCAGTGCCCGGCTATTGTCTTTTCGCCCAGTACGTTCATATCGAAGAGGCGCTCCACCGTGCGCTTGCCGTACTTTTTGAGCGAGTCCATGACATCGTCCATTCCCTCGGCGACGTGAATGTGGTAGCCCGCGTTCCCCGGCGTGTGCGCCGCGCAGTATTCGAGGGTGGCGTCGGATAACGTGAAGGGCGCGTGCATTCCCATCATCCCCTTTATCATATCGCTGCCGTCTTTTTGCGCGTGATTTATGAAGTCCTCGTTTTCTTTTACGGCGAGCTTCATTTTGTCCTTGCCGTCGCGGTCGGAAACTTCGTAGCAGAGCGACGTCCTGACGCCCGTCTCTTTGGCGGCGTCCGCGATGGTGAAAAGGCTGCCCTCGATCGCCCCGTAGCTGGCGTGGTGGTCGAACACTGTCGTCGCGCCTGTTTTTATGCAGTCTATGTATGTAGCGAGCGCGCTGTATTTGATCTGGTCCATGGTCAGCAGCCGGTCTATGCGCCACCACATGCCTTCCAGTATGTCCATGAAGTTTTTGGGATTGTGGCCGTTTATGGATATTCCGCGCGCCATGGCGCTGTAGATGTGGTTGTGCGCGTTTATGAGGCCGGGCATGATAACGCCGCCCCGCGCGTCCACCCATTCGGCATCACGATTGGCATCTTTTAGCGTGGACGTTTTTCCCGTCCCGCTGATCAATCCATCCTCAATAAGCACGGCTCCGTTTTCGACAAAAGGCAAAGACTCGTCCCTCGTCACCATCCTCCCGTTTCCGATAAGCAGTTTCTTCATCGCGTTACCTCTCTTACATTGTTTGTATTGTGGTATGCCTGCGCCCGCGCGCTTTTAAACCGTGTTTTTACGTGTGTTCAAAAGAAATAATATAAAGAAATGTTGTTTGGGTGACCTCATTCTAACACCCCCAAAAACAAAATGCAATACAAAATCTAAAAATTTTTTAGTTTTCCTAATTTTTTTTTAGAAAACGTATTGACTTATGCGAATCTTGTGCTATATTAGGGTTATAGGGCCAGTATCAGGGAGGTTCCAAAAGATGCAAAGCAATCTGCCAATTGAATTTTTAGAGCGTTTGGCCAAAGGCCTCGCGGCGCAATTTGGCAGCAACTGCGAAATAGTCGTGCACGACATGACCACGGAAAACACCATCCTCATCATTGAGAACGGTCATGTGACAAACCGCAAGGTTGGCGACGGCCCCTCCCACGTCGTGCTCGAGGCGCTGAAGATGGATCACTCAAAGCTTCAAGACCACATTGCTTACCTCACAAAGACGCACGACGGCAGGATACTTAAGTCCTCAACAATATATATAAGGAACGACGAAAAAGAGGTCACCGGGATATTCTCCATCAACTACGACATAACCGGGCTAATGATGGCGCAGAGCGCGCTTTCCTCCATAACGAACCACACGGAGGAGACCGAGCCCTCGCGCATCCCGCAGAACGTAAACGACCTCCTCTCCGAGCTCATTGAACAATCGGTGAAGTACGCCGGCAAGCCCGTTGCCATGATGACAAAGGATGACAAAATAAGGGCCATACAATTTTTAAGCGACTCCGGCGCGTTCCTTATCACCAAGTCAGGCGACAGGATATCCAACTTTTTCGGTATATCCAAGTACACACTCTACAGCTACATCGACGCAAAAGGGCAAAACGGAAACAAATAAAATAAAGCGATATATAACCACGCCTGTTTTGTTGACTCTTTTTTGTATGGAAAATATTGTTAGTTATATGTGAAAGGATGTTTGATCATGGAAACACTAAAATGGGTGGCGAACAATCTCCCACGGCCAGAGAAGGACAATCTCGAAGTCATGGCTCTCGGCGAAGTTAAGAAGGCGCGAGAGTTCCACGAGAGCTTTCCGCAGTACGAAGTGACTCCCCTGCAAAACCTTGCGAAGCTTGCTGAAATGTTGGGCGTGGGCGGCGTATACCTTAAAGACGAATCCTACCGCTTCGGCCTGAACGCGTTTAAGGTGCTGGGCGGCTCCTACGCAATGGGGCGCTATATCGCGGACAAGACGGGCCGGGACATAGCCGATACGCCGTACGGCGTCTTGACTTCCGGCAAGCTCAGGGAAGAATTCGGGCAGGCGGTGTTCTTCACGGCCACGGACGGCAACCACGGGCGCGGCGTGGCCTGGGCGGCCAACAAATTGGGACAGAAGTCCGTTGTGTACATGCCCAAAGGCTCGTCCCGGACCAGGCTTGATAATATTCTGGCGGAGAACGCTGACGCAAGCATAAAGGACATGAACTACGACGAGTGCGTAAGGCTGGCCGCGGGCGAGGCCGGGCGGACAAAGAACGGCGTGATGGTCCAGGACACGGCCTGGGAAGGCTACGAAGACATTCCCACCTGGATAATGCAGGGCTACGGCACCATGGCGGGCGAAGCCGCAGAGCAGCTGAAAAATTTGGGGGTCGGCCGCCCCACGCACATATTCGTACAGGCGGGCGTTGGTTCACTGGCGGGCGCTGTGCAGGGCTACTTCGCCAACCTTTACCCGGGCGACGTGCCCACGACCGTAATAGTCGAAGCTAACGCGGCGGACTGCCTCTACCAGAGCGCGGCAGCGGGCGACGGCAAAATAAGGGCGGTGTACGGCGACATGCAGACGTTAATGGCCGGCCTTGCCTGCGGCGAGCCGAACACTATCTCCTGGGAGATACTGAAGGCGCACAGCTCCTTCTTCGTTTCCTGCCCCGACTGGATCTCCGCCAAGGGCATGAGGATCCTGGGCTCGCCCATAAAGGACGACCCGCAGGTGATATCGGGCGAGTCGGGCGCGGTCACCACCGGCCTTCTGGCCACGCTCATGGAATGCGATTGCGGTTGCGACGGCGGCCTAAGGGACGCCATCGGCCTCGATGAGAACTCAAAAATACTGCTCTTCTCCACAGAAGGAGATACCGACCCCGAGCAGTACCGTAGTATAGTTTGGGATGGGGAGTATTAATATAAATATTTAGCAATCTTGAAAGGATGGAAGGAAAAATGGATTTTAACGCGATAAAGGATAAGGCGCAGGGCTACCTGCCCCAGATGAGCAAGTTTTTACGCGGCCTCATAGCGATCCCTGGCGAAAGCTGCGGCGAGGAAGGCGTTATAAACCGCATAGCGGAAGAGATGAAATCTCTCGGCTTCGATAAGGTTGACATCGACCCCATGGGCAACGTTTTAGGTTACATGGGCAGCGGCAAGACGCTCATAGGCTTTGACGCGCACATAGACACCGTCGGCCTGGGCGAGATGAGCAACTGGAAGTTCGACCCTTATAAGGGCTACGAGAACGACGAAGAAATCGGCGGCCGCGGCGCTTCCGACCAATTAGGCGGCATTGTTTCGGCCGTGTACGGCGCGAAGATAATGAAAGACCTCGGCATGCTTACGGACAAGTACACAGCGCTCGTAACGGGCACCGTGCAGGAAGAAGACTGCGACGGCCTTTGCTGGCAGTACATAATAAACGAAGACAAAGTCAAGCCCGAGTTCGTCGTCATAACCGAACCCACCGACGGCGGCATTTACCGCGGGCAGCGCGGGCGCATGGAGATACGCGTGGAGGTGAAAGGCGTCTCCTGCCACGGCAGCGCGCCCGAGCGCGGCGACAACGCCATATACAAGATGGCCGACATACTTCAGGAAGTACGCGCGCTTAATGACAAGCTGCACGTTGACCCCTTCTTAGGAAAAGGAACGCTGGCAGTGTCCCAGATATTCTACAACTCCCCCTCGCGCTGCGCGGTAGCGGACATGGCCGCCATATCCATAGACAGGCGGCTGACGGACGGTGAGACTTATGAGAGCGCCCTCGATGAGATACGCGCGCTGCCCACCGTTAAAAAGTACAACGCCGAAGTCAGCATGTACAAGTACGACAGCCCCAGCTGGCAGGGCCTCGTGTACCCAACGGACTGCTACTTCCCCACATGGGTCATACCCGAAGACCACGACGCCACAGTGGCGCTCGCCAAGGCTTATGAAAGCATGTACGGCGCGCCCCGGGTGGACAAGTGGACGTTCTCCACAAATGGCGTGTCCATAATGGGACGTTACGGCATACCCTGCGTGGGCTTTGGCCCGGGCAAGGAAGCCGAGGCGCACGCCCCCAACGAGAAGACATGGAAAGCCGACCTCGTCAAGTGCGCGGCGGTCTACGCGGCGGTTCCCGCGATTTATACAGAGGATAAGTAAGCCTGCGGCGCGGCCAGGGCGCCGCCCGTAGGTAACACGCCCACGCCAGCCCGCCCCGGACCCCGCCCGCACGCCGGCGCCCCAAAAAACAAAAAAGAAAAT
>JAVBSU010000167.1:0-6421 GCA_031556555.1 Christensenellaceae bacterium | reverse complement strand
ATAACACATCTTAGTACTCAATGCACTTTATATTTAGCCCTGGCGTGCTATAATATATTGATGGAAAGAGTGGACGGCCTTCAATTTAAAGGACTTAAAATATTGCAGGACAGCGGGCTTTTCCGGTTTGGCACGGACGCCGTGCTGCTGGCGGATTTCGCGCGCGTGAAGAAGGATGACAAGGTAGTGGATCTTGGTACGGGAACCGGTATCCTGCCTATATTAATGTATGGGAGGCAGCCCGAAGCCAAATACATGGCCGTTGAGATACAAGAAGCCCTCTTCTCGCTTGCAAAGAGGAGCATGGATCTAAACGGCATATCCGGCAGCGTAACTGTCGTGCACGGGGACATAAAGCGCGCGCACGAATACTTTGGCAGTTCGAACGACGTTGTCGTGTCAAACCCGCCTTACGAAAAACCGGGCGAGGGAGCGGCCCGCGGCAATGAGAGCGAGCGCATAGCCAGAAAAGAAGTAGCCGTAAACTTTGACGAAGTGGCGGCGAGCGCCTCCGCCCTGCTAAGGCACGGTGGCAGCTTTTACCTTGTGCACCGCACATCGCGCCTCGCCGAGCTCATGTGCACGCTGCGGGCGCACGCTCTGGAGCCTAAAGCCATGCGCATGGTGCACCCCCGGGCGGGCAGCGAACCCAAGTACGTCCTCATAAAAGCGGTAAAGGGGGCGAAGGCGTATCTGCGGGTCATGCCCCCGCTCATTTTTTACGGCGAAGACGGAAACGAAACTGAAGAAGTAAAAAAAATCTACCACAGATAAAACTTGTAATATTCGTATTTTTATTTTATAATAATATTCCAGTCAAATTTAACGATATAAGCTATGAGTACTATCTTTTTATTAAGAACTCAATATGTTTATGGAAGGAGGTGATACAATGATTGGATCAATAGGTTCCAACTCCGGCTCTAACTGGTACAGCATAGGCAACGTAAGCAGCTACGCCAAAAACCTTGTGAACAGCTACGTAAGCAAAAACGGCACGAACAACATAAGCGGCTTCCTTAATTCCGCCCAGAGCACTACCGACAATACAGTGAAAAACACCATGTTGTTCGCGAACACCAACAAGCTCAACATGAATAACCTTAAAAATGCGGCGCAGTCTTTAAACAGCGCGGCAAAGTCGCTTGATACAGGCGTTAAGCAGCTCACAAGTTCTGACAAAAACGTGGTATCGGCTACAAGCGGCTACGGTTTCGCCGTAGACTCAGAGGTGGACGTTAAAGTATCGCAGGTCGCGAAACAGCAAACGTCCAAATCCGCTGAAATGGATTCCTTCGCTCAAAGCTTTGAAACGGGCAGCAACAGCATTTCAATAAGCACCAAAGACGGTAACTACAACATAGGCTTTGACGTTAAGCAAGGGGAGTCCAACGAGTCTGTCTTAAACAAGATAGCGGCGAAGATCAACACTTCCCAGGCGGGAGTGACCGCAAGCGTTGTGTCGGAGGACGGAAAGAGCAGTATTAAAATGACATCGGTGAACACAGGCGAATCCGCGGCTTTCGCCGTGGAAAGCGTGGGTGGCGGCTCGGCCGCTGAAAAACTCAAGATGCAGGCGGAACAAACGGCGCAGGACGCCAAGTATTCAGTAAACGGCCAGAGCTTTACGTCCGAGAGCAACACTGTCGCCATACCTAACGGCAAGGGCGCCAGCATGACGCTTACAGGCGTGGGGTCGGCCAGCATCTCCAAAAACGTGGATACGGACAACCTCGTATCCACGGCCAAAAAGTTTGCCGAGGCCTACAACACCGCGATGGCGCACTTAACGTCCGGTAAAGCGGACGGCCCGGGGGTCTCAAAGGCGATCGGGTATGTAGCGGACAACAGGTTGACAGCCATGTCCATGGAAAAGTATGGATCATCGGCGTCGGCGAGGCTGGGCGCTATGGGAATCGGCATTGACTCTGACGGGAAAATGCAGGTAGACGAAAAAGCGCTTTCCGCAGCGGCCAAGGAGAGCCCCGCTTCCGTTAAAAACGCCCTTTCGGGTTTTGGCGGACTGGCGAGCGCCACTATGGACAACGCCCAAAAGGCGGCGAACATACCGGCGTCAACATTCACGGACTTCAGCAAGATGAGCGTATCTAACAGTCTTGTGGATATGATGATGAAGCAAAACTCCACCGGCTTGCTGTTTAGCCTGGGCCTGTAGGAGTATCCAAACGAAAAATGTGATCGATCAATGAAAAAGGGGCTGTATCAAACGGTACAACCCCTTTTTTATATTATTTCTTGATACATACGCCTCCCCTGTGGTTCGCTAATAATTAATATACAAGGGAGGCCTGGTGATATGAGTAAAAAGAACCTGACAATCCTTATTGTGGTGATAGCGCTGGCTATAGTGGTTGTGATTTTGTCTATAAGCCTTGTGAGCGCCACAGATGCGGACAAGGCCGCAACGCCATCGCCTTCCGCATCGGCTTCGGCAAGCGCTACGGCCACTGCGGCAAACACGCCCTCCGCCACGGCAACCACGACCGCAAAGCCAAGCGGAGACCCTATAGTGCATATTGTCTCGGCGGTCATGACCTCGGATACAGGCAGCGGCGGCGCGCCCGTGGACAGCGTGAGTCAGTATTCGCCGGAAGACCCGTTTATAGCCAGTTGTGAGATAGATACCGACGATGCCGACCCTGTGGAATTCGTATGGTACAAAGACGGCGACAGCTTTGACGACGATACTGTGACGGCGGAAAACGGCTACGCCAACTGTGAGCTTCAAAGCGAGCATACCTGGGATCCCGGCGACTACTCTGTTGAGATCTACCTTCAGGACAGCAAATCGCCCGACGCAACTTTGAATTTCTCGGTAGCCGTACCCTCGCCCACCCCCCCGGCGTCTGCTTCGGCATCCGCTTCGGCTTCTTAAGGTAATTCTATTTTCCCTTCATCTATACATAAATAAGGAGACCGCGCCAATGCGCGGTTTTCTTATTTGCCGGCAAGCGGCGTCCGGCTTTCCAGCAAAGCCTTCCCGCACCTTTTAATCAGCCGTTCGTAGTAAAAAGAAGGGTTTGTGGTATGTCGTTTTTATATTCATCCCATTTCATGTCCGTCTCCGGCAGCAGCTTTTCTTCGCCCGTAAGATGCTGCGCCAGCGCGGCTTTTGTCCGGCGGTACTCGCCCGAACGCAGGTATTCGATTAGTTGCAGGATAAAAAACGCGGCTTTGTAGAGCGGCCGCAATTCTTCGGTTCCCGAGCTTTCGCCGCCGAATAAGTATTGGTGGCAAGCCATGTGGTAGAGGTTTGCCGAGGCTATGTATACATGTTATTTCCTCCATTTCCACAAACAAAAAACCGTACCTTCGGCACGATTTTTTAATTTGGAGCGGGTGATGGGAATCGAACCCACGCAGCCAGCTTGGAAGGCTGGAGCTCTACCATTGAGCCACACCCGCGTGTTATGAACTCCCGCTGCGCGAGAGTTGTATTTTGGAGCGGGTGATGGGAATCCCCTTCGGGCCGCCTCCGCTCGCTTTATCGTCCACCGGACGCGCTCGCTTCGGTTCGATTCCCTTCATTGTACCCCGCAAAATCCTAAACTCCTGCAGGCAGGAATTTGTATTTTGGAGCGGGTGATGGGAATCGAACCCACGTAACTGGCTTGGGAAGCCAGCGCTCTGCCATTGAGCTACACCCGCCGACAAAGGGATTTGCCTCCTAGAAGACAAATCCCTTCAAACTTGGCATTTGGAGCGGAAGACGGGATTCGAACCCGCGACATTCGCCTTGGCAAGGCGACACTCTACCACTGAGTCACTCCCGCATTTTGCATGATTTATTATAAAGGGATTATTCCAAGTTGTCAATACGGAGAAGGCGTTTTTTTGTGCGGCCCGTATTTCGCCGGTTACTTTACACAAACTTTACACAGCCTGCGTGTGGATTTTACATAGGCGCTGTAAGCTTTGTATGAGATAAAATTTTGAGTATTTAAAAGGAGAAGAAATCGTTATGAAGAAAACTATCGCAATTGCTCTGGTATGCCTTATGGCCGTTTTTGCCCTCACAGCCTGCTCCGTTGGCAACGAAACCGTAAAATCCGCCGGCAGCGATCTTTCGGGTAGCGTTCAGCTGTCCGGCTCCACTTCCATGGAGACTATAGCCAATGCGCTCGCCGAAGGCTTTATGATCGCAAACCCCAACGTAAGCGTTGACGTGCAGCTCGGCGGTTCCTCCGTCGGCGTCAAGGACGCGCAGGACGGCAAGTCGGATATCGGCAACGTCTCCCGCGAACTCAAAGAAGACGAAGGCGGGCTCGTGGCCAACACGGTAGCCATTGACGGGATAGCCGTTATAGTCAACCCCCAGAACGAAGTAAGCGGCATAAGCAAAGACGACCTCGTAAAAATATACACGGGCGAGATAAAGAACTGGAGCGAAGCAGGCGGCGCCGGCAAGCCCATAGTCGTCATTGGCAGGGAAGCTTCCTCCGGCACGCGCAGCGCTTTTGAAGAGCTTCTAGGCGTGCAGGATGTGTGCAGGTACGCCCAGGAGCTCAACGAGACAGGCGCTGTGAAGACATCCGTGGCCAACACCCCCGACGCCATCGGCTACGTATCGCTTGAAGCGCTGGACGACACTGTGGTAGCACTTAACCTGGACGGCGCGCCCGCGACCGAGGAAGCTATAAAGGCCGGTGAGTACGCGCTCTCCCGCCCCTTCCTGATGGTTACCAAAGAAGGCGAATTGCGCCCCGAAGTGCAGGCGTTCCTGGACTACGTGCTCGGCGAAGAAGGCCAGGCGATAGTCGCGGACAACAACCTGATATCGGTACTCGACAAGTAAATAAACTCCTGAAAACAAAGGCTTAACATGGAAAAATTCATGAAAACCGTTTTCACCATCTGCGGCGGGTTTGCACTCGCCGCAGTGGCTGTAATAACGGTATATATGCTGGTATCGGGCACTCCGGCAATGTTTCAAATAGGCATTGGCGATTTTTTATTCGGGACGGAGTGGGCGCCCACGGCGGCTGACCCTAAATACGGCATACTGCCCATGATCCTTAGTTCATTAACGGGCACGGGCCTTACCATACTCGTAGGCGTGCCCATTGCCCTTCTGGCATCGGTATTCGTTGCGGAGATGGCGGGCGGCAAACTCGCGGGAGTCGTTAAGCCCGCGATCGAGCTTTTGGCGGGCATACCTTCCGTCGTATACGGCCTTTTGGGCATGATACTCCTGGTGCCGCAGGTGAGCAAGCTTGAGACGCTCATATTCTCGGGCGACCCTAACCATGTTTTCACGGGCGGGGCCAACCTCCTCTCCGGCATAATCGTCCTTACCATCATGATACTGCCTACTGTCGTTAACATAAGCATAACCTCGCTGAAGGCCGTGCCGCAAGAATACCGCGAGGCTTCGCTGGCGCTGGGCGCTACAAAAGTTTCAACTATATTCAAAGTAACGATACCCTCCGCCAAATCGGGAATTGTTACGGGCGTCGTACTGGGGATAGGCAGGGCTTTGGGTGAGGCAATGGCCGTCATACTCGTTTCCGGCAACGTCGTTAATATGCCCGCGCTATTCAACAGCGTGCGTTTCTTGACGACGGGCATAGTCTCTGAAATGAGCTACGCGTCCGGCCTGCACAGGGAGGCGCTCTTCTCCATTGGCCTTGTGCTGTTCGCCTTTATAATGGTTATAAACATCGTCCTTAATACGATTCTTAAGAAGGGGAGGAACGCCGGTGCAAGCTGAATCGAAACTGTCGAACAGTATGAGCATTATGCGCAAAAAGCGGCGGCCGCTGGAGGGATTCTTAAAGGGGCTCATATACTTCTGCGCCATATTCGTCGTCGCCCTTCTCATATACATGCTGGCTTATATAATGGTTCGCGGGCTGCCGCAGGTGAACTGGCAGTTTTTGTCCACCGCGCCATCCGCGCTCAATAAGACCGTCGGCATACTGCCCGGCATCATAAACACGCTGTACATGATAGGCATAACGCTTCTCATAGTCACGCCCCTTGGAGTGGGCGCGGCCGTCTACCTTAACGAGTACGCCAAGCGGGGACGGATAGTGCGCGCGATAGAGTTTACGACCGAGACGCTTGCCGGAATACCCTCCGTGCTGTACGGCCTGTTCGGCTCCGTGTTCTTCTGCCTGAGCCTCGGCCTCGGTTATTCCATCCTCGCGGGCGCGCTGACGCTTGTGCTGATGACGCTGCCCATAATAGTGAGGACAACGCAGGAAGCGCTAAAGACCGTGCCCGAGCCCTACCGCGAGGGCGCGATGGGCATAGGCGCTACAAAATGGTACATGATAAGGACGATCATCCTCCCCTGTTCGCTGCCCGGCATAATAACGGCGGTCATACTCAGCATGGGCAGGATAGTGGGAGAATCGGCGGCGCTGATATTCACATCCGGCATAGGCACCAACATGCC
>JAVBSU010000064.1:0-3971 GCA_031556555.1 Christensenellaceae bacterium | reverse complement strand
GTCCATAGTAACTTTTGAGCGCTAGCAAATGTTCCTTGGGCCGCCGGAGGCACTCTCATCCTACACCGATATCAACCCGAACTCGCAGGCTTTGAGCGCGGCGTACAGGATTATATCCTCGCGTTTCTCGTAATAGGTGGTGTAGCTTATGCATAGGTTGTACTGCACCCTTAGGCGCGGGAGTTTTTCAGTGTAGACCATTGCGATGAATTCCTCGTACAGCGTGCCCGCGAATTTTTTGACGACATAATCAACGAGCTTTACCCAGCCGGCGAGCTCTTTTGTCTCTTCTTCTATTATGATGGCCTTTCGCGCGGTCGGGTCGGGCGTCTCGCGGTTTTTGGACATTGCCTGCGGGAAAGAATAGTCCTGGGACTCGGCTATGCCCGCTTTCAGCTCATCGAGGCGCGCGCGTTCCTTTTGGTTGTTATAAAAGTGCGATTCTATTCTATTCTTGAGCTTCCTGTCAATTATCATAATGTTCTTCCCCTTTGCGTTCTTCAGCTTTCAGGCATTCATCGACAGCCTGGGCGTAGCATTCCTCGTAATAGGCGGGATCGAGCTCGTCTACAGTTATCGCGCCGTGATTGCCCAGGATTTTTCTGACCGTGTAGCGGCCGCCCATCCTCATGAGCTCTGCTAAACGTGTTTTCAGCATTTCGGCCATAAGCCTGTCCGCGCGCGGCGGAGATGCCTGGGCCTCTCCCGTTTTGACTTCGATGACCAGCCGGTTATTAAGGTTTTCCCATTCGTTGCCGTTAAGGGCGATTACAATTTCCATACAATGCGCACCTCCAAAATGAATATTTCTCACTAATTGTTGTTATAATACAACGTTTTGTATGTATTGTCAAGCATTATTTAAACATATCGTGATAATCGTTTTTTATCGTTAGAATATGCATTGCATAAACTCACGCAGGGTGATATGATCTACGGATAGAGGAGGGACGCACATGTTTGCTCAAAGGATTAAACAGCTTAGAAAGCAGAAAAACCTGACTCAGGCCGAATTTGCCACGATCTTCAATATAGCGACGGGAACGATAGGTATGTGGGAAAGCGGAAAGCGCGAGCCCAACCACGACACGATAAGAAAGATAGCCGATTATTTTGACGTTTCGGCGGATTACCTCCTCGGCCGCACTGATAACCCCGCCCCCATCAGCGAGGTTTTCGCGGTCTACGCGAAAGAAGGCTACGGCGGTCTTCCGCCCGAAGCGCTTGAGGAGCTTAACACCATAAAAGAATATATTATTAACAAATACAAAAAGCCGTAAAAGTTTTACCGCGGTATGAATTTTGGCCGTCCCTTGTAGTACAGTGAAAGTACAGGCAAAACTGAAAGGGGTATGGCGCAATGAAAAACCTTCGAGTTGAAGAAACACTTGACCAGATCATATTTGACGAAGGCATAGCGCTTGAGTATGTTGACCTCAGCGTGTGCGACGGCGTTTATTACCGCAGCCGCAGCGTTATCTCACCCGTCATACTCATTGACAAACCCATTAAAAACACTCGGATGGAAAAAATAATAAAGGCGCACGAGCTGGGCCATCATTTCACTTCCACCTGTGACCTCATATCAGCCCCCAGTGAAAAAAGGCGCAGGGAAGAATCCCGCGCGCTGAGGTGGCAGACGAACAAGCTGCTATCTCCCGAAAAGCTGATCGCGGCCTATGAGCGCGGCTGCCGCTCCATCCCTGAATTTATCGAATACTTTGATTTCCCGCCCGAAGAGTTTATGAAGGGGCTTAATCTCCTCAACGGCATATACGGCATTGACTCGCTCCACTGCGGATACAGGATATACTGGGAGCCATTCAATATAAAAAAGACCACCTAATCTCTCAATCAGGCGGCCTTGGTTAACATTTATCTACTCCATCACGATTACGCCCTTGATCTTCTCTTCCTTGGACTCGCGCATGAACTTTATGCCATCCACTACTTTATCGAGAGAAAACTTGTGCGTTATTATGCTATCCAGTTTGACCTGCTTGTTGGCCAGAACATTGAACACATTGTCCCAAACAAGCGGCGCGAGCCAGGAGAATCTTATCGTCCTGTCGTATGTCAGGGCGGCCAGCGCGGGTATGTGCAGCACCGCGTCCGCGGACGAGGGCTGGCCAAAGTACACTATTGTGGAACCGGGCATCGTGACGTCCAGCGCCTGCTGCCAGGCTTCCATCGCGCCCGTGGGCAATAGCGCCCTGTGCGCCATCCTCCCTCCGGTAAGCTCCGCCACCTTCGCCTTTACGTCAGCGCTGTAGTATTTCGAATTCTTATCGAGCGTGTTTATAACGTGGTCCACGCCCAGCTTAAGCGCTACCTCAAGCTTGTTGTCCGCCACGTCCACGGCTATGACCTTTCCCGAACCCGCCGCCCTCACGAGCTGCACGTCCATAAGGCCGATAGCGCCGCAACCGAATACGACTGTCGTCATGCCGAGTTGTACGCCAAGCTTTTTAACGCTGTAGTTCGCGCAAGCCAGCGGCTCGGCCAGGCCGCCTTCCTCAAACGACATGGTGTCAGGTATTTTATATACATTCGATACGGTGCATTTTGTGTATTCGGCGAAGCAGCCGTTTTCGCTCACTCCGTAAACGTGTACGTTCTCGCACTCGTTGAACTGGCCGTTAAGGCAGGGTACGCAGCGAAAGCAGGGAGCCACGGGGTTTATGCACACGCGGTCGCCCTTTGCAAGGCCCATTGTAGCCCCGATCTCGCCCGGATCCTCGACGATTCCGGAAGCTTCATGCCCAAGTATAAGCGGCCCCTTGCCATCTTTTGTCTCGACCGGGCTGTTGCCGTAGTAATAATTCACATCCGAGCCGCAAATACCGACCGCTTTGACTTTTATCAATACCTCGTTCGCGGCTATCCCGGGTATGTCGACTTCTTCGATCCTCATGTCCATGGGTTCATAAAAAACCGCCGCTTTCATCTTTGCCACAAAAATCACCTTACCTTCTTAAAAATATATTCGTTCGCAAAAACCGTCTTATGCTTTAGCGGTGTACTTGTACTGCGCAATTATTCCGAGTATGGCAAAAATTATGATAGGCAAAAAGTACATCCATCCGGGAGCCGTGGCGAAAACGCTGTACGGCGAGAGCGAACTCACCACATCGTTGGTCCCCACCATGTCAATAAGGTTGGGCTGGAGCAGCGAGCCAATAAGCGTGCCCGCGTATGTAACCAGAGAGTAGGCCCCGAAAACCGCTGTAAAAATCACAATAAGGTGCTTTTTGGCCATCAGCGTCACCACCCCCATTACGATAAAGCATGCGAGGCCGATCAAAAACACATAAAGCGCGGCCATCGACGCGAAAGCGGCCGGGTTGATTTCCCGTATAACGCTGAAAATCATTATGCCTATCACGCCGCCCGCCAGGAATATTGCGAACTTCACGAAGAAGTAGGCCAGCGCGCCGAGTATAAGCCCTATGGTCACAGCGATTATGACGTTGCCCACGCCCAACTCGGGAGTTATCCCCTCCAGCAGGTTGTACATGAACATTCCGCCGCCGCAAAAGGCGTAGAAGAAAAGTATGAGCCGCAGGTATTTGTACCCCCAGAAGCAGTACACCACTCCCAAAAGAACAAACAATATCATTAGTATGACAGATATAATACCGTTCACAAAATTGCCTCCGATCGATCTTTATAATGCGGCGGGCAGCGCCCGCCGGCATGTCGCGCGATACTCTAAGGTGTTGCCACGACTCATGAGCCCGCGTCCTTTTACTTACTATACTTGCCTCAGCCTGTTAGAACGGGCAGCGCCCGCTGGCATGTCGCGCGATACTCTAAGGTGTTGCCATGACTCATGAGCCCGCGTCCTTTTACTATACTTGCCTCAGCCTGTTAGTACGGGCAGCGCCCGCTGGCATGTCGCGCGATACTCTAAGGTGTTGCCATGACTCACGAGCCCGCGTCCTTTTACTATACTTGCCTCAGCCTGTTAG
>JAVBSU010000114.1:0-13209 GCA_031556555.1 Christensenellaceae bacterium | reverse complement strand
GGTGATGCGCTCCATCGCGGCATTGCGGTATTTAAGCGCGAGCGCCAGGCTTTCGTAAACGCAGCGCGCTATCTCTCCCATACCGGTTGGAACGTGTTCGCCGCGCTCCTTGAGGTATTCCCTGATGCGCCCCGGCATGTTGGGGTGGGGATGGGCAAAGGCTTCGGCGTCGAGATCTATGAAGGCTTTGCCTCCTTCGGCGCTTTGAGCGGCCGCCACAACGTCTCCCCATGTAAGCGCGCCGTCCGCCTCTTCCTTCCAGCGGCGGTAGCATTCCTGTATCACCCACAGGCCGGTGAAGAGGTCGACAAGATTTGTTTTGCCCTCGCAGCCGCCCTGGTTGGCAAAGCCCAGTTCGAAGGTTTCCCTGTCCGTGTATATTACGTTGCCTTCCACGCCGTATATGGCCCAGGTCCCCAGGCTTACGTAAGCCCAGTTTTTGCCGCTATCTGTCGCGGGCACGCCCGCCATGGCGCTGGCGGTATCGTGCGCGGCCACGGCTATAACAGGTACGCTGGGTATGCCCAGCTCGTCCGCCACGCTCTTTTGGATATTGCCTATGCGCGTACCCGGCATTACGAGGTCTTTGACTATGTGATAAGGAAGATCCAGTTTGTCGAACAGCTGCTTTTCCCAAATTTTGTTTTTCTGGTCCACCATGAGGGTCATAGTGGCGATGGTGTACTCGTTTGTGGGTACGCCCGTTAAGAAGTAGTTGAATAGGTCAGCTTCCATCAGCAGCCTGTCCGCGACCACAAGCTCGCTCGCTCCCAATTGGCGGTGGGCGTAAAGTCCATAGAGGCCCATTATGCTGTTTGTGTTGGCGCCTCCCAGGCGGAAAAGCTCGTACTCCCCGAAGGACGCGTCCAGCTTTTTTTTATAAATGTAGCGTGTTTCGTCGCGGTAATTCACCGGGTTTGCCACCAGCTTGCCGGCCGCGTCTATGTAACCGAAGTCGCAGCCCCAGGTGTCAACGCCGATGGATACGATATCGGGATGCGCCTTGAACGCCGCCTTGAGGCCTGTTTTAGCCTCGTTTATAAGGTAGAGTATGTCCCAGTAAAGTACGCCCGCGTAGCTGACGGGGACATTATCGAACTCGTGGACAGTCTCCATGGAAAACGTGCCGCCGCCGCATTCCGCCACTATACACCTGCCGTGGCTGGCTCCAAAATCCAACAATAAGTATTTTCGATTAGCCATACGTCCCCCGCTTTAATATTGATTAAATAAATGAATTTGCACTGAATTTATAATGCTTATAATAAACATTTTTATGCGCAATGTCAAACATAATCTATTATCCTTTTGGGGCGCGCCTGCGAGGTTGGTTGCGTCACTGGGCGGCTATGAATGTTACCAGGGGGGGCAGGCATGGGATGCCTAAGCGAAGCCAAAGGAGATCAGCCGCGAAATGCCGAAGATAGTGTATACGTTTATGGCTATTATGCCGAGGACGACCAGTACGTACACGGTTTTTACCGTTTTCTCGCTCACCCTGCCGCTTATCCTGCCGCCCAGCCATCCGCCCAGGAGCGCCGCGGGGATGATGAAGAGAAGCAGTGTGAGGTCGTAAGCCGCGAAACCCGGATTAATTGCTGTGGATACAAGCTTGGACGCCTGCGAGAAGAATATGGTTATAAGGGAGTAGACGACCGATTCCTTTATATCCATGCTGAACAACAGCATTAAAAGGCATACGTTTATAGGCCCGCCGCCTATGCCGAGGAGCGTAGATATGAAGCCCAGGATGAATCCGGTAATGGCGAACCATGTGAAGTTTTTGAGGTGGTAGCTCTTCTTCCCTTTAAGCGTGTACAGCAGCACCAGCACAAGCGTTATAACCATTATGATGTTTTGCAGGAGCTGTACGTGCTCCTTTAGCGGGAAAACCCGAAGAAGGTGTTTGAACAGGTTGTCGCCCACAAGGCCGCCCACGACAGAGCCAAGCGAAATGGCGAGCGCTGACTTCACATCAATTTTGAATCCGCTTTTTACCTGCTTTACGGTGGACGCTATGGACATTGTGAATACGGACACGGCTGAATAGAACGCTATCGCGTCCACCTCGTGGTAAGGAAGCGCGTCCAGCACCGGCTTTATTATTACCCCACCGCCCATGCCGGATATGGCGCCAACGGTGTTGGACAGGAATATTACTATAAAATAGATTACGCCGACCCACATAGAATTAACCCCCAATTGTATACATTTACTATGGGATATTTTTTACACATATAAACAACAATTATAAATACTGCTCATGTTTACAGGGTTTCTAAGGATTTTTCCGGGTAGAGTATGCTGTCCATCTCCGCCTCCGCATCGGGGCTTAAGCCGCCCGGCTGGCTCCGCATCGCGGCGAATTCGTTTATCCTCTCGAAGGACGAGGAGACGAGGACAAACAACTCGACCAGCTTTGGGTCGAAGTGGCTGCCGCTGCCCGCGATGATTATTCCCACGGCGTCGCCGTGGCTGAGCGGCTTTTTGTACGGGCGCTCGCTGATGAGGGCGTCGTACACGTCGGCAATGGCCATCAGCCGCCCCTGGAGGGGTATCTCCTGCCCTTTGAACCCATTGGGGTAGCCGCTGCCGTCCCACTTTTCGTGGTGCGACTCGGCGAATATCCTCGCGTGCTCCAGAAAATCGCGTTCCGTGGCGGTCCTGCCGATTTTTTGTATGACCTTGCCGCCGAAGGTGGTGTGCTTCTTCATCTCGTTGAACTCGTGCTCCGTGAGCTTGCCGGGCTTCATGAGGATGTCGTCGCGTATGGCTATTTTACCGACGTCGTGGAGCTGGGCGGACTGGAAGAAGAAGTCGCTGTTCCACTTCATGATCTCGTCGATGTACACTTTTTTTTGTATCATGGCGTTGACGAGTATCCTTAAATAGTACTGCGTCCGCTCTATGTGGCCGCCGGTAATGTCGTCGCGGCACTCCACCAGCTCGGCCACGGTCTGCAGCACCGCGTTTTGCAGGGACACCACCGTTTTGGTCTTCTCCCGCACCATCTCCTTTAAGTTGTTGTTGTAATCCTCAAGCTCGCGCTTTTGGGATTCTATCAGAAGGTGCAGTTCTATCCTCTTTAAAAGCAGGGGCGGTGAAAAAGGCTTTGCGATGTAGTCCACCGCGCCAAGGGACAGGCCCTCGAGCTCGCTGCCCGTGTCGTTCTTTGCCGTAAGGAAGACGACGGGGATGTTTTTTGTGGCGATGTTCTGCTTTAAGAGTTTTATGACGTCGTAGCCGTTCATGCCGGGCATCTCGATATCCAGCAGTATAAGATCCGGTATTATTTTTTCCAGCGTCCTGAACAGTTTTTCGCCCGAAGGAATTGTGAAGACGTTGTATTCGTCTTTTAATACATTCCTGCCTATCGTCAGGTTCGTGACGTTGTCGTCCACGAGCATGACGCTCTTTCTCTCTTCGTCCATGAACATTCCATCCCCGCCGGAACGCCGCTTAAAGGTCGTAGTAAAGGTCGTACTCTATCGGCTGCGGCATTTCGTTGTAGCGGGCGGTCTCCATCCTTTTGTTTTTTAGCCATATCTCTATAAGCCTTTTCGGGAAAACATTTCCTTTTCTTAAGAAGGCGTTGTCCGCCTCGAGAGCAAGAAGCGCCTCGTCAAGGTTGTGCGGGAGAGATTTTACTTTTTTCCTGTCTTTGCCGGACAGCGTGTAAAGGTTGAAATCGTATGGCCCGTAGCCCTCTTTTTCGGGGTCTGTTTTATTGTCTATGCCGTCCAGTCCGGCCATGAGTATGGCAGAGAAGGCGTAGTATGGGTTGCAGGTGAAGTCGGGACACCTTAGCTCGAAGCGTTTGTCTTTGGGCGCTTTGGCGTAGGCGGGTATGCGTATTACCGCGCTTCTGTTTGAAGTCGCGTAGCCCACGGTGACAGGGGCTTCGTAGCCGGGCACAAGGCGCTTGTAGGAATTCGTGCTGGGGTTTGTGAATGCGCACAGCGCCGCGGAGTGGTTTAATATTCCGCCTATGAACCAGAGCGCGGTCTGGGAAAGCTGTGAGTAGCCTTTAGCGTCGTAAAAGAGCGGCTTGCCCTCCTTGAAAAGGTGCATGTGCACGTGCATGCCGTTACCCGCTTCGCCGTAGATGGGCTTGGGCATGAAGGTGGCCGTCATGCCTTCAACTATGGCAAGGTTCTTTATGAGGTATTTCGTCATCATGGTCTTGTCCGCCATCTCCAGCATCGGGCCCGACTCGACTTCGATCTCAAGCTGGCCGGGGCCGCCCACTTCGTGGTGATGGTACTTGACCTTTATGCCCTGGCTTTCCATGAGCATGGAAGCCCTGCTCCTAAAGTCGCTCAGCGTATCCATGGGCGGGGCCATATGGTAGCCGCCCTTGTTGCGGTTCTTGTAGCCGAGGTTACCTTCACGCAGGCCGGTGTTCCATTCCGCCTCGGGCGTGTCCACGCGGAATTCGGAAAAGTTTGGCTCGACGCTGTAGCTTACGTGGTCGAAGACGTGGAACTCGAATTCCGGGCCCACGCGGAACTCGTCGGCTATGCCCGTCTTTTTAAGGTAGCTCTGCGCGTGCACCGCGACGTTCCTTGGATCCTGGTCGAACCTTTTATTGTCTGGCACGCCTATTACGTACACGTCGCCCAGCATGGCGAGCGTGGGCACTTCAAGGAACCTGTCCTTGTAGGCCGAACTGAGATCGGGAACAAAGACCATGTCGCTGTTTTCCACCGGCGCGAAACCGTAGTTCGACCCGTCAAAGCCGATCCCGTAAGTCATTGAGTCTTCGGTGAGGCGCTCTATGGGCATTGTAAGGTGGCGCCAGCGGCCGTTAAGGTCGACCATCATGAAGTCAACCATTTTGATGTCGCTTAGTTCGAAGTATTCCCTTGTCTCTTGCAGTGTTTTAAACATATACTTACCTCCCAATAATACTCATAATTCTAGCAGTAATTCGGCAAATAGCAAATAGTTTTTACCGGACAAGCGTCCGGAGGCTTGACGCGCCGGGCAAGCGCCCGGACGCATATCGCGTATTAATACTAATCACTGATTGAAATGCCGATAGATTTACGAGGATTTTTTTCGTGATGCAAGGCGCGGACGCGCAGGCGTAGCTGTAGCTACGTCAAGTGCCCGCAACGCCGTAGCGCGGAAAAAAGATCGTAAAGATGAGGTGTTTTAATTAGTGGTTAGTATAACATATGTTATGCCAGAATACGGGACCTCGCGTTCTTTTGAAGATAAATATAATTTTATACCTAAATCAAGTGTTGCATATGCTGCCAACTTTACGCATAAGCACCTTGCTTTTTAAGAGGCACCTATATATAATAGAAACGTATATCAAGAATTTTTTAAGAACCATCAGGAGGTCTATTATGGCAAAACAAACAATTGACGGTAATACCGCCGCCGCTCACGTCGCGTACGCATTTTCCGAAGTGAGCGCTATTTATCCCATCACCCCATCCTCTCCCATGGCAGAGTCGTGTGACGAGTGGGCCGCTATGGGAAGGAAGAACATTTTCGGGCAGAAAATGCGCATATCCGAGCTCCAGTCCGAAGCCGGGGCGGCGGGCGCTGTGCACGGCTCGCTCGCGGCGGGCGCGTTCACGTCCACCTTTACGGCGTCCCAGGGCCTTTTGCTCATGATCCCCAACATGTACAAGATATCGGGTGAGCTCTTGCCCAGCGTGTTCCACGTGTCCGCGAGGGCGCTGGCCGCGCACGCGCTGTCCATATTCGGCGACCACGCCGACGTAATGGCCGCGCGCCAGACAGGTTTTGCCTTTTTGGCCTCCGCTTCCGTGCAGGAAGTAATGGATCTTGGCGCTATTTCCCACCTCGCCACGCTTAAAGCCAAAGTTCCCTTCGTGCACTTCTTCGACGGTTTTCGGACTTCGCACGAAGTTTCCAAGATAGAGATGCTGGAATACGACGACCTCGGGGCGATGATCGACATGGATGCCGTGAAAGCTTTCCGCGAGCGTGCCATGAACCCCGACCACCCCCACCAGCAGGGCACCGCGCAGAACCCGGACATCTACTTCCAGAACCGTGAAGGCGCGAACAATTACTATACGGCAACGCCGGGCATAGTGCAGGCCGTTATGGACGAATTCGCCAAAAAATTTGGCAGGCAGTACCACCTTTTCGATTACGTTGGTTCGCCCGACGCCGAAAACATAATAATAATAATGGGTTCGGGCGCGGACGTGGCCGAAGAAACAATAGACTACCTGAACGGCTGCTGCGGCGAGAAGTACGGCGTATTGAAAGTCCGCCTGTACCGCCCCTTCGACGCGAAGGCGTTCATCTCCACCATACCGGCAAGCGTTAAAGCAATAACCGTACTCGACCGCACGAAGGAACCGGGCAGCCTGGGCGAGCCCTTATACGAAGACGTTGTGGCCGCGCTGTTCGAGGCGGGCAGGCAGATGAAGGTCTATGCCGGAAGGTACGGCCTTGGTTCAAAGGAATTCACGCCCTCCATGGTCAAGTCGGTGTACGGCAACATGCGCTCCGCTTCGCCCAAGAACCATTTCACGGTGGGCATAGTGGACGACGTTTCCAACACTTCGCTGGAAGTTAAAGACATGATCGATTCCTCGCCCGAAGGCACGTTCTCCGCCAAGTTTTACGGCCTCGGAGCGGACGGCACCGTCGGCGCGAACAAGAACTCCATAAAGATCATCGGCGACCACACGGACATGTACGCGCAGGGCTACTTCTCCTACGACTCCAAGAAGTCCGGCGGCATAACAATATCGCATTTAAGGTTCGGCAAAAAGCCCATACAGTCGGCTTACCTCATAACCGAGCCCAACATGGTGGCCTGCCACAATCCTTCGTACGTCATCCGCTACGACATGCTGGAAGGCGTAAAGGAAGGCGGCACCTTCCTTTTGAACTCCCCCTGGACGCTTGAAGAGATGGAGAACGAGCTTCCCGCTTCGCTCAAAAACCAGATAGCGCAAAAGAAGCTTAAGTTCTACAACATAGACGCCATAGACATCGCCGGCAAGATAGGCCTCGGCGGCAGGATAAACATGGTCATGCAGTCCGCTTTCTTCAAGATCGCGAATATCATTCCCGAGGCGGACGCCATAAAGTACATGAAGGACGCCATTGTCAAGTCTTACGGCAAGAAGGGCCAGAACATCGTGGACATGAACAACAAGGCTGTTGACGCGGGCATGGCTGTGGAGCAGGTAAAGTACCCCGAAAACTGGGCCACGACCACCGAAGGAGCGGCCCCCGCGCCACTCTACGACGACGAGTATTACTGCGGCGTCATCCACCCCGTGCTGGCGCAGAAGGGCGACACCCTGCCCGTTTCAAAGTTCCTGCCCACCGGCTTTGTACCCACCGGCACCACCAAGTTCGAAAAGCGCGGCATAGCCGTGAGCGTACCCGAGTGGCAGAAGGACAAGTGCATAATGTGCAACCAGTGCTCGTACGTGTGCCCGCACGCCGTCGTGCGTCCCATACTCGCGACGGAAGAGCAGCTTAAAAAGGCTCCGGCCAACTTTGAGACGCGGGAAGCAAGGGGCAAGGACGGTTACCAGTACAGGATACAGGTCTCCCCGCTCGACTGCACAGGCTGTGGCAACTGCGCGCAGGTCTGCCCCGCCAAGGAAAAAGCCCTAATAATGAAGCCTTTCGCGGAGCAGGAAAAGGAGCAGGCGGCAAACTGGGAATTCGCCATGTCGCTGCCCGAACCCGATATTGAAATAAAGAAGCACCTCGTACCCGAAAGCCAGTACTTAAAGCCGCTGTTCGAGTTCTCCGGCGCTTGCGCGGGTTGCGGCGAGACTCCTTACGTGAAGCTCGTCACACAGCTCTTCGGCGACAGGATGACGGTTGCCAACGCCACCGGCTGCTCGTCCATATACGGCGGCAGCGCGCCCACCTGCCCGTACACCAAGAACGACGAGGGCAAGGGCCCGGCATGGGCGAACTCGCTGTTCGAGGACAACGCGGAGTTCGGTTACGGCATGAACCTGGCCTTTACTACGCGCCGCGCCAGGCTCGCCAATACGGTAGAAAAACTGATCGCCCTCGACTGGGCGGGTGATACCATCAAGGAAACCGGCAAGAAATGGCTGGAGGCGATGGACGACGGCGAGGCTTCGAAGGCTACGTCCAAAGAGTTTATCGCCGCGCTTGAGGACGGCGTGGCGTACACAGCCGAGGATGGCGCGAACTTTACGGGCGAATACGCCAAATATTGGGACGCCGAAAACACCCAGTGCCTCTGCGAAGCGTGCGCGCTGGCGCGCGAGGTGCTGGACTCCAAGGATATACTGGTCAAAAAATCCGTTTGGATATTCGGCGGCGACGGCTGGGCGTACGACATAGGCTACGGCGGCTTAGACCACGTTATAGCTTCCGGCGAAGACGTAAACATACTCGTGCTGGACACGGAAGTTTATTCGAACACGGGCGGGCAGTCATCCAAGGCGACGCCCACGGGTTCTGTCGCTAAGTTCGCCGCCGCTGGCAAACGCGTGAAGAAGAAGGACCTCGGCGCGATCGCCATGACTTACGGCTACGTGTACGTTGCGGCCGTTTCAATGGGCGCAAACCAGGGCCAGCTATTAAAGGCCATGATAGAAGCCGAAAAGTACAAAGGGCCTTCTCTCATCATTGCTTACGCGCCCTGCATAAACCACGGCATAGATATGGGCAAGACCCAGCTCGAGATGAAGCGCGCGGTGGAAGCCGGTTATTGGCACCTGTACAGGTACAACCCCGACCTCAAGAAGGAAGGGAAGAACCCGTTCACGCTCGACTCTAAAGAGCCGACAGCCAGCTACCAGGACTTCATTGCGGGCGAGACGCGTTACAGGACGCTAAAACAGCTCTTCCCCGACGCCGCGGCTCAGCTCTTCCCGCAGGCGGAAGAGGACGCCAAGGAGCGTTACGAGCACTACAAGGCAATGGCCGAAGGCAAGTGCGACTGATAGAAATAATTGCCAGAAAGATAACAGAGCCGTCCAAATGTGGGCGGCTCTTGTCCGTTATAGCCTGTTCATAGAGTTTTTGACTATTTATTATCCTTCATCCATGAGGTGGACTACTCTTGCTTCGGTTGTGAAAAGCCTTTTGGATAAGTGTTCTATATCTCCGTCAATTTTGTCGAGACGACGTATGACGTGGCCGTGGCCTTCCGCAAGCAGTTGTATGTTTGGCCGGAGCTCGTTTTCCACTATGAGATTAAGCCGGGCAACTCCGCCCTCCAGCCTGGATACGTCCTCTTTAAGGACTACCACATCCTGCTTAAGCCCTGAAACGTCCTCTTTAAGGACTGCCACATCCTGCTTAAGCCCTGAAACGTCTTCTTTAAGGACAGAAATATCTTCCTTTATGGGCTGAAGATTAGTTTCCAGCACATCGGACACTATGTCCCGTATTAAAACAAGATCGTCTTTTTCCAGCCCCATTAACCCAGCCTCCATGTTTTAAATAAGATATGGATACATTATATCACTCGGGCATGTTGTTGTCACTTTAAATTATCCGGGTTGAGGCAGGTAAGGTCGCCGCGGACAAATATGCCGTCGCGGCGGACAAGATCGCCGTCAAAGTATATATCGCCGCCGCCCATCTCCTTGGTTTGCACAAGCACGAGATCCCAGTGCACGGCGCTCTCGTTGCCGTTGTAAGCGTCGTCGTAGCTTGAGCCGGGAGTGAAGTGCAGGCTGCCCGCGATTTTTTCGTCAAAGAGTATATCGCCCATGGAGCGGGTGATGTACGGGTTGAGGCCGAGCGAGAACTCGCCCACGTACCTTGCGCCTTCGTCCGTGTCGAATATCCTGTTTATGCGCACATCGTCGTTGGACGTTGCTTTTACTATCCTGCCCTTCTCGAACGTTAAGACGACGTTCTCGAACTTGAAGCCCTGGCTCAGGGAAGGCGTGTTGTAGCTTATAACGCCGTTGACGCTGTCCCGCACCGGGGCTGTGTACACCTCGCCGTCGGGGACGTTCATGTGGCCGTCGCATTTTTTGGATTCAATTCCTTTTATGGAGAATGAAATGTCTGTGCCCGGGCCGGTTATCCTTACAATGTCCGTTTTGGCGTAGGCAAGAAGCAGCGCGTCCATCGCCCGGGACATTTTATTGTAGTCGAGGTTGCAGACGTCGAAGTAAAAGTCCTCGAAGGCTTCGGTGCTCATGTTGGCCTGCTGGGCCATGGAGGGCGTGGGATATCTTAGAACGACCCACTTGGTGTTTTTGACCCTCAGGTTGTGGTGAACTTCCCTCGAGTAGATGGACCGGTACATTTCCATTATATCCTGGGGCACGTCCGCGAGCTCGGTAGCGTTTTCCCCGCCGCGGAAAGCGATGTACGCCTGCATTTCCCTCATGCGCACGCTCTCCCATTTTGTTATGTCCTCTATCTGCTCTTTTGAGGCGCGCATAAGCCACTCGCGCGTGACCCGTGCGTGCGGCGTAGTGAAATAGGGCAGGCCGCCCGCGGCGTAAACGGCTTTTATGAGCTCCTGCGTCAGGCTGTCGCCGCAGCCGGTTACGTCTATGAGCACCTTCTCGCCTTTCTTAACTTCACAGGAGTAGTTTACCAGCGTACCGCACAATTTTTTTATTCTTTCGTCTACCATTATATACCTCGTGATTATATATTATTTATTGCTTCCGTATACGTTACATATGAATCTATCGCCCCTTTTGACCGGACGCTTATGGCGCTGTACGCGTTTGAAAAATCCATGGCTTCTTTAAGCCCGGCTTCGGTCAAACCGGCAAGAGCGCTGGGCGTCACGCCTTTCTTCGCAAGCATGTAAAGGAAGGAGCCTATGAACGCGTCGCCCGCGCCGGTGGTGTCGATTGCTTTGACCGCTTTTCCGGGAGAGCTCGCGTGGGTGGATTTTGTGAACGCCTCCGCGCCGTCCGCGCCCTTTGTGTAGACAATGAGCCGGACGTTGCCCGTAAATAGCTTTTCATTCGCTGCCTCCATCGTGGACTCGCCCGTAATAAACTCTATTTCGTCGTCCGATATTTTCAGTACGTGAGCGCTCGGAATAAATTCCCAGATCGCCTTTTTGAGCGCGGCGGCGTCGTTCCAGAGCGGCCGCCTGAGGTTGGGGTCGAAGCTTACTATGACGCCCTGATCTATTGCGTAGCTAAGCGCAGCTTCGTGCGCGCGCTTCATGGGGCAGCCGCACAGGGATATAGAACAGAAATGCAGCGCGAACGCGTCTTTGAAATACTCTTTTTTGATTTCATCAGGCGACAGGAGCATGTCCGCGCTGGGCTTGCGGTAAAAGGAAAACTCCCGGCCGCCGCCGTCACTGAGCGATACAAATGCGAGGGCCGTATTGGCCGCGTCCGTACGCCTTATGAAGGAAGTGCCGACGCCCGCGCCCCGGAGCTTTTCTATGATCTTGTCGCCGAACGCGTCTTCGCCGAGCTGCGTCAGCATGAGCGACTCGCCGCCCAGAATCGAGTAGACCGCGCACACGTTTGCGGGAGCCCCGCCAACCACTCCTTTGAAGCTTTCCACGTCCTTAAGCGGCGTGTCCACCTGGTTTGGTATAAAATCTATGAGCGCTTCGCCTATGGCCAGAAGTTTTTTCATGGGGGCATCCCTCGCTTTCCGCAATAATCCTACCATTTATAAGTCTTTGGTGTCAACCGCGGGGAGGCCCCGCTGGCATGCCGCGCAATACACATACGAAAAATCAAAGCGCATGATCCCGCGCTCTTTTATCAATGGACACAGTATGCTATACTGTAAAAAACGGGACAAGGAGAGGACAACTTGAAGAAGCCATTCGTAACGAAACAGCAACTGGATGAAATAATTAAAAAATACCCGACGCCCTTTCATCTCTACGATGAGCGCGGTATAAGGGAGAACGCGCGCAGGCTAATCAACGCGTTTAAGTGGAACGCGGGGTTTAAAGAATACTTTGCCGTGAAGGCCACGCCCAATCCGGCCATAATGAAAATATTGAAGGAAGAAGGCTGCGGCATGGACTGTTCGTCTCTTACCGAACTCATGCTGTGCAGGACTGTGGGCATCGGCGGGCCTGACATCATGTTTTCGTCCAACGTTACGCCGCCGGAAGATTTTCTGCTGGCGGACGAAATGGGGGCTATAATAAACCTTGACGACTACACGCACATAGACTTTTTAAATTCGCTCACAGGCATACCAAAAGTTATAAGCTGCCGGTACAATCCGGGAGGCAGGTTCAAGATATCGAATTCCGTTATGGACAACCCCGGCGACGCCAAGTACGGCATGACATACGAACAGCTAAAGGACGGCTACAAAAAGCTTATGGGGCTTGGGGCGGAGCGGTTTGGGCTACACGCGTTCCTCGCCAGCAACACAAACACAAACGAATACTACCCCGCGCTCGCGGAGATACTTTTCAAGGTTGCGGCGCGGCTTAAAGAAGATACGGGCGCGGACATACGCTTTATAAACCTTTCGGGAGGCATAGGCGTGCCTTACCGGCCGGAAGAGGCGGCGGCCGATATAGATATAATATCCAGGGGAGTGGAGAAGGCGTACAATGATATACTCGTTCCGGCGGGGATGGGCAAGGTCTCGATATTCACGGAGCTCGGCAGGTACATGCTCGCTCCCTATGGCGCGCTCATAACGGCCGCCATACACGAAAAGAATATTTACAAAAATTACATAGGCGTGGACGCCTGCGCCGCCAACCTGATGCGCCCGGCAATGTACGGCGCGTACCACCACATTACCGTGATGGGCAAAGAGGACGCCGCGCCCGGGCACATTTACGACATAACGGGTGGCCTTTGTGAGAACAACGACAAGTTCGCGATAGACAGGACGCTGCCTAAAATCGAAATTGGCGACGTGCTGTTCATACACGACACGGGCGCGCACGGTTTTTCCATGGGTTACAACTACAACGGCAAACTCAGGAGCGCGGAAGTGCTTTTAAAAGAAGATGGCAGCACCGAACTCATACGCCGCGCCGAAACGCCTGACGACTACTTCGCCACGTTTGATTTTATGAAGTTGTTTTAAAGCGGCTTATGAAGCGCCACTGGCGGCCGGGGGCCCTTTGACCAGAGCAAGCGTACTTTCTTCTTCTCTGAAGAAAGTACCAAAGAAGAAGCGTAGGGGACACTCCGTTCCCCTACTACCCCTATCGTTGGCTAGAAGACCCTATCGAGAATTCTCCGGCATAACCTCTCAGAGTGAGCTTTTTCGGGATAATTC
>JAVBSU010000083.1:0-9144 GCA_031556555.1 Christensenellaceae bacterium | reverse complement strand
TGCCTCCTTTCAGCACCGCGCGCTCACTTATCGCGGTGTAGATCGCGGACGAGCTGATGGCAAGTATAATTATGATCCCCGATACCAGCGTCTGGTAGGAGGTCGGTATATTCGCGTAGTAGATTATTTTATTTACGAAAGACATTATGAGCGCGCCCACGATGGCCATGAACACGTTGCCCCTGCCTCCCGAGAGCGCGATACCGCCCACGACCGCGGCGGCGACCGATTGCAGCGTCAGCGGGTCGCCGAGGCGCGCGCTGCCGCCCTGGTTCTGCGCCACGAAGAACAGCGCGACGAGCAGCATGCACAGCGCGTTTATCATATACGCCGCAAGCTGCACCTTAGCCGTGTTTATCCCGCTCTGGTAGGCGACTTCGCGGTTGGAGCCCACAGCGTACATGTAGCGGCCCGTCTTTGTCCGCGACACACAGTACCAGATAGCGCATACCCCCAGTATCAGCCAGAGCGCCGTGGGTATGGCCTTCCCGAAAGCGGTAACGCCCTCCGGAACGCCTCGCAGCAAACTCAAATCGTAAAATCCGCGCATCCAGTTTACCGCCTCGCCGCCCGGAGTCGGCATTATGAACAACGCCGCGCCCAGCCATATGTACGAGGACGCGAAAGTCGCTATTAACGGCGGGAGCCGCAAGTAGCCGACCGCAAAGCCGTTCACGAAACCTATTAAAAGCATGACGCCTATCGCGGCCAGGAGCGCCAAGGCGCCGGTCGCGGGGTCGTCCTTTTTGGAGATGCCCGCCAGTACGCAAAGGATGAAGGACATGCCCGTGCCGGATGATAAGTCCAGCCCTCCCGAAAGTATCACGACGGCCTGCCCCATTGCCAGTATGATGGCGGGAGCGTACGACAGTATACTGTTCCTCAGGGACGAGGGCTCGAAGAAGTTGCCCTGCAGTATTACGACAAGCACAAACATGGCTATGAAGATTATAAACGTAGCGAATTCCGGCCTGCTCGTAAGCTTTTTAAATACGTTAGTTTTTCCCTCAGGCATTTACCACAGCCTCCCTTTCGTTAAGGTGCAATGAGGTTTGAACAATAGCCTCGTCGGTTATTCCGCTGCCCGTGAGCTCGCCGCAAATGCCGCCCTCGTACATTATCAGTACGCGGTCGCAGTAGCTTATGAGCTCGTCGCTGTCACTGGCGTAAAGTATCACGCTCATTTCCTTCTCTTTGACCATGTTGGTTATAAAGGCGTACATGTCGCGCTTCGCGCCCACGTCCACGCCCTTTGCCGGGTCGGACAGCAGCATTACCTTCATGTCAAAGGGCAGCCATTTGCCCACCACCACTTTTTGCTGGTTCCCGCCCGAAAGGTTGTTGACCGTCGTATCAAGGCTCTCCGTTTTTATGGAGAGTTTTTTTACTATCTCTTCGCCTTCTTGATGATATTTCTCCCTGGGCATAAAGAAGGGCTGGCGTTTCAGCGCCAGTTTAGGAAGCACGAAATTCGCGTAAATGGAATCCTTGAGCATAAGGCCTTCCTTCTGCCTGTCCCCGGGGACCAGGAGAACTCCGTGCCTCACCGCCGTGTTGGGCGTGTTTAGCGAAAGGGGTTTGCCGTCCAGTAAAAAGCTGCCCGCCGCCTCCCTGTAGTTGCCCGCCAGCGCCAGCATGAGCTCGTTCTGCCCCTGGCCCTGCAAGCCGCCTATTCCGAGGATCTCCCCCTTTTTTAGTTCAAAGGAAACGTCCTTTAAGTATTTTCCGTAATTGAGGTTTTTGACCTCCAGCATGTTCCCCTCCGAAAACTCACGGTACTCCTTGCGGAATTCCATCTCGCCGCTTTCGCCGGTTATCATGTAAACTATTTTATCCGGATCCTTCTCGTCCGTGTCAAAATTGAGCTCGCCCACGTTTAGCCCGTTCCGAAAAACGGTGATCTCGTCGCATATCTCCATCACCTCCCAGAGGCGGTGCGACGTGAAGATCATGGATGTGCCCTGTTTCGCCAGGCGGCGCATGCTGTCGAAAAGAATTTTTACCTGCGCCTGTTCGAGCGCCGCGGTGGGTTCGTCCAGTATGAGCAGCCTGGGTTTTTCCGAGATGGCCTTGGCTATCTCAACTATCTGCATTTGGCTGGAATCTAAATCCCTGACCATCCTGTTTATATCCAATCCGGGAAGGAATTCGCCCATGATGTTCCGGGCAAGGTCCTTCGCGGCCTTATCATCCAAAAATAAACGCTTTTTCTTCTCAAAGCTCAGTACGATATTCTGCCAGACTGTTAAATCGGGAATAAGGCTGAGGTTTTGGAAAGCCATAGCGATGCCGTCGCGTTTGGCTTCTATGGGGTTTTTGTACCTCACCTTTTTGCCGTTGTAAATAATCTCGCCGCTGTCGGCCAGGTAAACGCCCGTTATGATTTTCGATATGGTGCTTTTGCCCGAACCGTTAGCGCCTAAGAGCCCCGTTATCCTGCCTTCTTTGCAGGTAAGGCTGCTGCCTCCCAGGGCTGTAACGCCGCCGAAGCGCTTAACAATATTTTTCGCTTCTAAAATAACCATTGAGTTTACCGCCTCTTAAAGATACGTGACGGGAGTGGGGATTAACCCACTCCCACCGCCGTGTAATTCATTTAATTCAAATCAGCCGTTACACCTTACTGGAAAAGCGCAGCGGCGTCTTCTTCGCTAAGGTACTCGGTTAAGAGGTAATCGTCGGGCTGATCCTTTAAGAGATCCCAGCCTTCCTCGAAGTTGTCGTCCGTTACGAGCAGCGAGGGCTTGTAGAAGTACACGTTGTCAACTAGTACGCCGTCCTTAAAGTCCTTGCCGGCCGCCATCTGCATAGCCAGACGGAAAGCGGTCGCGCCTATTCCGGGAGGGTTGGGGCCCGCCGCGGCGTGGAAGTCAGCTCCTTCTTCGCGCAGCGCGTTCCATTCCTTAAAGAAAGCGGTTCCCGGGTCGCCGGTCATGGCTTTGGGCAGTTTGCCCGCGTCCTGGAAGGCGGAGAGGCAGCCATAGCCCATGCCGTCCTGCGTGAACACGCCCTGTATTTCCTGGCCGCCCGCCAGTATGCCAGCCATGGCTTCCTTGGCCTTGGTCTGGTCCCAGGCGCCTGTTGTGGACTGGATGAGGTTCAGGCCGTACTTATCGCATACTTCCTTAACTACTTCCATGCGGACAGTGTTCGCCGGATGGCCGTCCAGTCCGTATATCTCGACGACATTGTCGCCTTCGGAGAGGTAGCCGCCAACTGCGTCCTGTATGCCCATATCGGCGTTGTAGTGGTCTTCCGTTACCTGCAGCGTACCGGGGGCCTCGGCCGTGGCGTCGAACACGACGACGAGCTTGCCGGCCGCCTGCGCTTCCGCTATAACTTCGGTGAGAGCGGTGTAATCGTTAGGGTTCACCATTATTACGTTCACTTCGGGATCGTCGATCATGTTACGGAGTATCTGCGCCTGCTCGTTGGCATCGCCGTTTGTGGTATTGTTCATGATCTTGTAGTCTTTGATCGTGCCGGCTGCTTTGTACTCGTCGCCCACTTCCTGGAGGTTGGCGATCATTATGTCGCGCCATGATGTTCCGGACGATCCTGTGGATATGCCCACAACGATATCGCCCTCGGGAACGATTTTCAGCAATTCGGGCAGGGTTTCGGCTTCGCTGCCCGATTCTTCCTCATACACCGGAGCAAAACCCACGGCGAGCGAGACCGCCATTGCGATGCACAGTGTGATCACTAAAAATTTCTTCATTCTTTCTTCCTCCTCAGTTTCTTATACTACCGCCGGGAGCGCCGGCGGCGCAAACCTATCAAAGCGCATCCACATTCCTGCTGACAGTGTGGATGTCCTGCTGCAGCGTGACGACTATCTTCACCCTGTCGCCTCTGGTGAAGGACTGCGTGAGCTCGTACGTCTCGCCCGAGATAAGCCTCGTTTCGCGTTCCACGTAAAAACCGCTGCTGCCGGGAGGGCACTCAAGCAGGCTGGCTATTTTTTCTTCCAGCACTATACTCTCGTAAGTCTCCTCCGCTATGTAGGGGACAACTTTAGCCTCGTCCCTCAAAATATCGTAAAGGGAGCCGTGTTTCAGCATCTCGCCGGTCAGCCCTTCGCATATTTTGACGGGCAGGAACGACGTTTCCAAAAGCAAGGGCTCGCCGGCCGCCAGCCTTAGGCGCGTGATGCGGAAAACCTTTTCCCCCGGATTTAGTTTAAACAGCAGCGAGAGGTCTTCCGTGGCGTCCTCTTTCCTAAAATCCAGCAGTTTTGAGGTGGGCTCAAGCCCAAGTTCATCCATCTCGTGCGAAAAGCTGTACACCTGTTCCATTTTCCGCTTGAGCTTGGATTTTGATATAAAGGTACCCTTGCCGCGCACCCTGTTTATGAGCCCGTCCTCTTCCAGCGCGGCCAGCGCGCTGCGGACTGTAGACCGGCTCACGCCAAAGGCGGCGCAAAGTTCTTCCTCGGTGGGGATCTGGTCTCCCGCCTTAATATTATGAGACGCTATGCTGCGCTTTATTATCATTAATAGCTGATAATGCAACGGTAGTTTGCTGTCTGTTTGTATGTCTCCTAACAATACGGGGTGGGCCATCTTAAATGTTCACATCCTCCGGCATTCCCGGCGAAAGGACTCCGTTCGCGTTCATGAACACGCTTGCGTCCAGCATGTAAGCCGCGTCCGCGCCGTCCGTCATAGCGCCGCGCACATTGCGCACCTTTTTGGAGTCGCCGATATTGGCTGCTTTGACGCCTTTATCGCGGAGTTCCCTGTAGAGCGAGTCGTCCGGGGCCGTCGTACCTATTATGACGGTATCGCACTCAACTTCGTACTTGTTGAACTTGCTGTCCATCAATACGGCGGAGCCGTCCTTTATCTCCAGCAGCGTTGTGCCGAGTTTTATATCCACTGGTATTTTTATGGGCCTGCCGGGCAGTCCGCCGCCGTTTCCGCCCGCGAACCTGGCCTTCATGGTCTCGCGGTGGACGACCTCGACTCCCCTGGCGAATTCCGTGTCTTCGGTGACCAGCACGACCTCTTTGCCCCTTAAGGCCATGGCTTCCGCCGTGTCCGCCGCGCCGTAGTGATTACCATATATAACCACTTTCTGCCCCGGCTTAACAGCTTCCCTCTTGCCGCACTCCGGCCAGTACTCGCAGTTCTTTTTTACGCACACCAGCGTGTCCTCAAACTTCACTGCCTTCTCGGCTCCCGGGATGTCGGGCATGGCTGTTTTCGCGCCCGTGCCGCACAGCACAACGTCATAGTCCTTGAGTGTATCGTAGTTCGCCTCGGTATTGAGCTTTACGTCTATATCCAGTTTGGCTATCTGGCGGCGCAGCCAGTCCATGTACCACTTCATCTTCATTTTGGGCGGTATCATGCAGCAGCACCGCAGTATTCCCCCGAGCTCGCTGTCCCGCTCGAAAAGGGTGACCTTGTGCCCGCGGGTGGCGGCTATGCGCGCGGCTTCCATACCGGCTATGCCGCCGCCCACCACCGCGGCGTTGACTTTCGATTTCGCCGGAGAAAGGTCTAAGAAGCGTTTATCGCCCGTGGCGGGGTTTATGGCGCAGCGCATTTCGTGCTTTATAAGGAGGGATTCCGACCAGCAGCCCACAAGGCAGCTTATGCAGGTGCGTATTTCCTCCGGCTTGCCCGCCCTGGCCTTGTTGCCCCAGTACGGGTCGGCTATGAGCTGGCGGGACATGCCCACCATGTCCGTTTTGTTCTCGCCTATTATCTGGTCGCAGTAATCGGGGTGTTTGAGCGAATGGCTGGTTATCACGGGGATCGAAACTTCCTTCTTTATAGCTTCCGAGGCGTAAGTGCACCAGCCTTCGTCGTAGTACATGGGGTCCATTACCGTCTCGGCGAGGTCGAATATGCCCGCGCTTATGTCGAGGGCGGCCACGCCCGCAGCCTCAAGGGTTTTTGCAATGCGTATGGATTCAGTGAGCTTCCGGCCGTCGTCCTTGTGCTCTTCTCCGGAATAACGCACGAGGATGGGGAAGTCTTCGCCGCACTTCATTTTTATCCTGTCTATTATCTCCAGTACGAAGCGCATACGGTTGTCAAATTTTCCGCCAAAGCGGTCTGTCCGCGTGTTTATGGAGGCGCTCATGAACTGCGCTATCATGTAGCCGTGCGCGCCGTGCAGCTCCACCGCGTCGAAACCGGCTTCCTTGACGCGCCACGCCGCTTCCGCGAACTTTTCTATGAGGTCGTAAATTTCTTCCACAGTCATGGCGCGCGCTATTTTGCCGTGCGCCTTGTCGCCCGCGTAAATTACTTCGTGGCCCGCGCTGCCCGGCATGTCCGAAACCATGTCCACGCAGGATATCTGGCCCTTCCTCGGGTACGCCGCCTGGCGGCCGGGGTGCTGTATCTGCACCGCGCACTTCGCGCCGTGCCTCTGCATGGACTTTGCCAGCCTGTGCAGCCCGGGTATGTAGTAGTCCGCGTCCACGGAAAGGCAGGTAACCGTGGGCCGCCCGGTGTCCTTGTCAGGGGTGGAAGCGCCCACTATTATAAATCCAGTGCCTCCCTTAGCGATCTCCTCGTGATAGGATATGACGCGTTCGTTCACTTCGCCGTACGCGGTTGCCGTGCTTATGTCCGTCGGGACGTGCACGATCCTGTTGGGTACGGCCATGTTCCTGATCTTGATTGGTTGAAAAATGTTGCTGTAAGCCATTTTTTCTCCTCCTGAGTAGAATTTATCCTTAAGCAACCACCCGTGTTGTGTTTTATGCGAATTATTTTAAGTAATTTGTGAAATGTATTATTTGTACTATTTGTATGTATTATATCATACCGTGAGTCAATTACAAGTACTTTTTGCAAAAGCCGTTGCATTTTTTCCCAAAAAGCGTTATGATACAAATAATACAAATGCAATCCTGAGCGTAGACTGCCGTCATGTTAAATTTAAACCAATGAAACTAGGAGGTAACAAGAAATGAAACTTGGATTCGTCAGCGCAATACTGCCCGAATACAATTTCGAACAGCTCATCGACTACGCCGCTTCAATAGGTATGGACTGCGTGGAGGCCGCCGCATGGCCGGTTGGCGGCGCGGAACGGCGCTATGCCGGAGTAACGCACGTTGATGTGGGCACGCTGGACGCTGCCAAAGCGTCGTATATTAACGAATATCTGGAAAAATCCGGCGTGGGGATATCCGCGATAGGGTACTATCCAAACCCCTTGGACCCCGACCCCGCCGTCAGTGAAGCCGCTTTCGCGCACATAAAAAAGTGCATAAAGGCCGCCAACATGCTGGGCCTTAAAAACATGAACACTTTCATCGGCAAAGACCCGGCTCTGCCTATATCCGAAAATATGGCAAACTTTAAAAAGCTCTGGCCGGACATAATAAAGTACGCGGAAGACATGGACATTAAAATAGGCATAGAAAACTGCGCCATGTTCTTCTCCATGGACGAATGGCCGGGCGGCAAGAACCTCGCATCCACGCCCGCGATATGGACTGAGATGTTCTCCATTATAGACAGCAAACACTTCGGGCTCAACTACGACCCCTCGCACCTCGTGTGGCAGCAAATGGACTACATAAAGCCAATATACGACTTCGCGGACAAGTTGTTCCACTTCCACATAAAAGATGTTGCTTTCTATAAGGATAAGTACGACAGGGCCGGCATGATGGCCACGCCGCTCGAGTATCACACGCCCAAGCTGCCCGGCCTCGGCGACATAGACTGGGGCAAGACGATGTCCGCGCTGTACGACGTGCGCTACCCAGGCCCGGCCGTCATAGAGGTGGAAGACCGGGCGTTCGAGGACACCCTGGAGGACAGGCTCCACTCCATCGAGCTTTCCCGCCGGTATATGAAGTCGTATATTTATTAAAGAAAAGGAGGCGGCCTAATATGGCAAAAATAAAAACAGGCGTCATAGGCACGGGGTTCATAGGCCCGACGCACATAGAAGCCGTGCGGAGGCTTGGCTGCGCCGAGGTCGTGGCCCTGGCCGACGTGGACGAAGCTACCGCCGTGAAAAAAGCGGAAGAGCTGTGCGTGCCCAAGGCGTACGGCAACTACAAGGACCTTTTGAATGACGGTGAAATAGACGTAGTGCACGTGTGCTCGCCCAACAACCTGCATTACAAAATGGCGAAGGAAGCGCTTGAGGCCGGAAAGCACGTGCTGTGTGAAAAGCCGCTTACGCTGAACAGCACGGAGGCGCGCGACCTCATAGAAACGGCCAAAAAGTCCGGCAGGGCGAACGCGATACATTTCAATATACGGTTTTATCCCGTGGTCACCGAGGCGCGGGAGATGATAAGGAACGGCGAGCTGGGCGATATACTGGCGATAAACGGTTCGTACCAGCAGGACTGGCTGTTTTTAGACACGGATTACAGCTGGCGGCTGGAGCCCGGGCTAAGCGGCGAATCGCGCGCCATAGCGGACATCGGCTCGCACTGGCTGGACGCGGTAGAGTACATGACGGGCCAATCGGTGTCAAAAGTGTGCGCCGACTTCGCGACCTTCCACAAGGAGAGGAAAAAGCCCTTAAAGCCCATTGAAACGTACTCGGGCAAAATGCTGAAACCGGAAGATTACGAGAGCGTGCCCATCGGCACGGAGGATTACGCCACAGTGCTGCTGCGCTTTAACGGCGGGGCGCACGGTTCCGTCACGGTGAACCAGGTCGCCGCCGGGCGCAAGAACAGGATATGGTTTGAGATCTACGGTACCAAAAAGGGCATAGCCATAAACACCGAGTCTCCCAACGAGATGTGGATAGGCATGCGCGATACGCCGAACGGGCTGCTGCTTCGGGACGCTTCGCTCATGCACAGGGAGACGGCCAGCATAATTTCCTATCCGGGCGGCCACAACGAAGGATTCCCGGACACTATAAAACAGTTTGCGCGCAAGTTTTACGGTTACATCATAAACGGCGGCGAACCCGCTTTCCCCACATTCGAAGCCGGGCTGCGTGAGCTCGTCCTTTGCGAGGCCATAGTGGACTCCGCCAAAGCCGAAAAGTGGGTAAGTCTTTATACTAATCACTGATTGAAATGCCGATAGATTTACGAGGATTTTTTTCGTGATGCGAGGCGCGGACGCGCAGGCGTAGCTGTAGCTACGTCAAGTGCCCGCAACGCCGCAGCGCGGAAAAAAGACCGTAAAGATGAGG
>JAVBSU010000212.1:0-3206 GCA_031556555.1 Christensenellaceae bacterium | reverse complement strand
CTTTTGGACGGCAACATAAACGAAACGCTGGACATCGCCTGCGCCATAGAGATGATACACACCTATTCGCTGATACACGACGACCTGCCCGCGATGGACGACGATGAACTCCGGCGCGGCAAACCGACAAACCACAAGATGTTCGGGGAAGCTTACGCCATACTGGCGGGCGACGGCCTTCTTAATTACGCTTTTGAGGTTATGCTGAAAAACGCAATGCGCTTTCCCGGGAACCTGGAAGCGCACGTTGCCGCGATGAGCGAGGTAGCCACCGGCGCGGGGGTCACGGGAATGATAACCGGCCAGTGCGCGGACATAGAAAACGAGGGCCAGATGCTCACGGCGGAGGAGCTCAACTACACGCACAGGCACAAGACGGGGGATATTATAAAAGCGTCTCTCGTTTCAGGATTGCTGCTCCAGCATCCGCGGGAAGAGGAAGTGGAGGCAGTATCGGCGTACGGCTACAATATCGGCCTGACCTTCCAGATAGTGGACGACATCCTCGATATCGTGGGCGACGAAGACGTGCTGGGAAAGAGCATAGGTAAAGACGGAAAGGCGAAGAAGTTCACCTATCCGACGCTTTACGGCATAGACGGGTCGAGGGATATAGCCCGGCGCAAGACGGACGAAGCCATTAGTGCAATTGAAATATTCGGCCCGCGCGCCGATACGCTCCGTGAGCTCGCGGAACAATTGATCAATAGGGAAATGTAGGGGGACGGAGTATGAAGGAGATAGCTATAGACGGCCCTGCGGGCGCGGGTAAGAGCACTGTCGCCAAGGCGCTGGCCAAAACCGTGGGCTATAACTACCTGGACACGGGAGCGATGTACCGTGCGGCGGCCTACTACATGATGAAAAAAGGCGTGGATCCTTCCGATGCCGCTAAAGTCGTGCCCTTGCTGGAGGATATGGATATGCGGGTGGAATACGAGGACGGCGCGCAGAAAGTTTTTGTCGGAGGCGCGGACGCGACGCCTTTTATAAGGACGCCGGAAGTCTCGTGGGGATCGAGCGCCATAGCGGTCATCCCGGAGGTTCGCCTAAAGCTTACCGAGATACAGCGCGGCATATCGAAAAAATACGACATAGTCATGGACGGGCGGGATATAGGTACTTACGTGCTGCCCGGTGCCGACCGCAAGTTTTACCTGACGGCGGACAGCAGGGAGCGCGCCCGGCGCAGGCTTTTAGAGATGCCTGATAAAACACTCAATATAGATGAAGTGGAGCGGGATATCATAGCGCGGGACAAGAACGACATGGGCCGCGAGTTCGCGCCGTTAAAGCGCGCGGAGGACGCGGTATTAATAGATACAACCGGCCTTGATATAGAAGAGGTGCTGGCCATCGTGATAGAAAAAGTGAATGGGGGCTGAGGCGTGTTTTACTCTTTTATGCGAGTGCTGGCTTTCATAGTGCTCATGCCCATATTTTTTATACGGGTAATTGGAAAAGCAAACCTTAAAGTGGAAGGCGGGGGCGTTATAATAGCGCACCATACTTCCAATTGGGATCCTATAATCCTGGGCTTTATCGTGAAGCACAAGCCGGTATGCTACCTCGCCAAGGAAGAGCTTTTTAAGGGCGCGGCCGCGCGCTTTTTTTTACGAAAGCTCAACGCTATTTCCATTTCCCGCGGCAAGGGCGACCTTTCCGCCATAAAGACCGCCCTGACGGCGCTCAAGGAAGGCAAGCTCATAGGCATATTCCCGGAAGGCAAGCGCTCGAAGGACGGATCCATACTACCGTTTGGGCAGGGGGCCGCGCTCATGGCGCTCAGGGCTGGCGTTCCCGTGGTTCCTGTGTACATAAAGGGCGGCTATAAACTATTTCATCAGGTGAAAGTTTTTGCCGGGCCGCCTATTTATCTCGATAAAGTGTTCGAAGGCAAGGCGAACAGCGACACGGTTAAGAGCGCCACTGCTTATTTGCAGGACAAAATAACTGAAATGAGCGGCCAGACATGAGGAAAGTGATAGTTGCCGAGCACGCAGGCTTCTGCTTCGGGGTAAAGCGGGCTGTGGACGCGGTTGACGCTATAGTTGGCAAATACGGCCGCATATACACCTACGGTGAACTCATACACAACAAGGATGTCATACAAAGGCTCACCCAAAAAGGCGTAAATGTAGTTAACAGCGTGGACGACATTGTGGACGGCGGCAAGCCGGAGGACACATTGGTCGTTATAAGATCCCACGGCGTGCCGCGGCGCGTTTACGACAGCATCGGGCGGCGCGGCTTTTCGGTGTTGGATCTTACGTGTCCCTTTGTAAAGAGGATACACAACAGGGTAAAACAGGCGGGGAACGCCGAGGTGATAATAGTGGGGGCCAAGGAGCACCCCGAAGTGGCGGGCATAGAGGGCTGGACGGAGGCGAAGACCTTTGTTGTGAACAGCGCGGAGCAGGCGATGGAGTTGCCGCCCCTCGTGGACGCCCTCGTGGTTGCCCAGACGACGATAACCTCTAAACTCTGGGAAGACGTCGTGGCCGTACTCAAGTCAAAGTCCCGCCGTTTGGACCTCTTCAACTCGATATGCGACACAACCCTGAAGCGGCAGGCGGAAGCCGAAAGGCTGGCCGCGGTGTCGGATGTGGTCGTTGTTGTCGGGGGACGCCATTCTTCCAACACGGAGAAACTTTACAACATTTGCAAAGCCAATTGCAAAAGCACTTATTATATAGACAACGCAAAGCAAATTTATCTTGAAAATATCGGGAACCATGATATAATTAGTATTGTCGCGGGCGCATCTACGCCCGATTGGTTAATTAGGGAGGTTAAGACACGTATGAGCGAAGTCGAAAATGTGCAAGAGACTATCTTGGACGAAACGGTTAACACGAGTGAAGAAGAAAACACAGTGACCGGCGAGTTGGAGCAGCCGCAGCAGGTGGAGGAAGTGCAGGAAGAAGCACCCGCCGCTGCATATGAGGAACCGGTTGAGGAAGTTGTTGAAGAGGCCGAGGCCGTTGTAGCTGAGGCTGAAGACACGGAAAGCGAACAGGCTGAGCCCGTGGCTGGAGCGGCGGAACAAAGCGGCAGCGAAGAAGCGGGAAACGCGGCGCGGGATGCGCAGGCGGAAGAGAAAACAACTTCTGAAAACGAAGACTTCATGGCTGAGATAGAAAAGTCTTTTGTGTACATCAAGCGAGGGCAGATAGTAAGCGGTACGGTCGTTCAGATCTCCGACA
>JAVBSU010000229.1:0-9571 GCA_031556555.1 Christensenellaceae bacterium | reverse complement strand
CCGATAGATTTACGAGGATTTTTTTCGTGATGCGAGGCGCGGACGCGCAGGCGTAGCTGTAGCTACGTCAAGTGCCCGCAACGCCGCAGCGCGGAAAAAAGACCGTAAAGATGAGGTGTTTTAATTAGTGGTTAGTATTAGAGCAAAACGCCGCCGGCTTAGGGAAAAGTCTCCTGAACCGGCGGCGGTGTTAGATTCTACTTTTTCACTACGGGGGCCTGCAGCTCGGTAAGCCAGTGTTCCGGGTTCGGATCTTCGTCCGGCGGGGTTATAACGTGTCCGCGCAGGTTTCCCGCGAACGCGTAGCCGTTCTGCTCCATCCAGTTGGCCAGCTTTTCGCCGGCGGCGTCGTAGCCCCCGTCCATGGGGCCGGAAAAGCGCAGGGTGGCGGCGAGCCCTATCGCCGGGTACTCTTTGTATACGAACCCTCCTTTGCTCTCGCCAAGTTCATCGACCGGTATGGCGATTTCCACATCTGGGTCGGATTCCTTGTATTCATCGTCGTAATAGACCGAGTAGCCGCCGCTGTGGCACTTTATATTGTTCTCCACAATGTACTTTGTAAGCTTTTCCCAAAGTATGCCTTCCTCGTTGTAGTGGGGGATAATCCCGCGCAGGGACAGCACCTTCACCGCTTCCAGTTTCTTAAGTTCAACATCGTACAACATAATATTGCGCTCCTTTCGCACTGTGCCGCTCATTTGCGTGAGCCTTTCAAGTTTTTCCCGTCCGGCGCCGATGGCTCGTTCCACAGACGCCATTTTGGCGCGTATTACCTTGTTCATATAGGCGGAGTCATCCATGCGCGGCAGTATACCGCCGATCTCGTCGATAGAAAAGCCCGCGTCCCTCAGCATTACGATATTCGTAAGAAGCGGGATCTGCGTTGCGCTGTACTGCCGGTAGCCCGTAAACCTGTCGATTTCGGCGGGGTACAGCAACCCGCATTTTTCGTAGTGGCGAAGCATGCGCGGCGACACCCTGACCAGGTTGGAAAACTCACCTATTTTGAACATTTCGCACCTCCTCGTTTTTTGGTAATCCGGATTACGTATACAGGATAAGCCCTGACACAGTGTTAAAGTCAAGACAACTTTTTTATTATTATACCAAAAAAACTGTTGGCAATTAACAAGACGGGTTGTAGTATTTTAGTAAGACGCAGTGTGGTGTTATGCACGGCGTCCCGCAATCACATGTGATGTGTCCAAAGGAGAAGCGAAATGAAAACAAAAAACGACTCCCCGACGCCGAATTTGAAATCATGGAAGCGATATGGGGCATGGAGCCGCCTGTAACCACGCCAATGATACTGGAAAAGGCCGGCAAAGCGCGCGTCTGGTGGAACGCGGATTTTTGAGCGTAGCCGGAGAAAAGCGGCGCTACCGGGAATTCTACCCGGCCATAAGCCGCGAGGAATACCTCCGGCTCAGCGAGGACGAGTTAAAAGCTCCTTCCATAAAGCAGGCTATAGTGGATGAGCTGACCAGCCTGTCCGAAAAGTACAGCGGCGGCAGCATGGCTTTCCGGAACGGCGGCTGTACGATTGAGGTTTACGGCAGCGAAAACGGTATTGAAATAACGTATTAACTTGTTGTGTTTTAAACTCCCGCGCTTTGTATTATAATAAGATGCATGTACAGGATAAAACGGCTGGGCCATGGCGGCATTATGGCCAACTACAAATGCACGGCGGCGTGCAGGCACTGCCTGTACGCGTGCTCTCCCCAACGCGTGAGTGGATACATAAGCGCGGAGACAGCCGGGCGGGTTTGCTCCGGCCTTCGGAAGGGCGGCTGCCGGTCGGTGCACATCGGCGGCGGCGAGCCTTTCCTGGATTTTGAGGGGCTGCTCGCGTTGGTTAGAATTGTACGCGAAGCGGGCATAGAGCTGGAATACGTGGAAACAAACGCATACTGGGCAAAAGACGAAGCAACGGCGGAGCGCAAGCTGAAACTGCTTATAAACGCGGGCGTGGACGCGCTGTGCATATCCCTTGACCCTTTTCACGCGGAATACGTGCCCGCCGCCCTGCCCCTTAGGCTGGCGCGCCTGTGCGATACGGCAGGGATGGGCTATTTCCTCTGGCAGGACCAGTATCTAAACGCGCTCACGAAGCTTGACATGGAATCCACGCATTCGAGGGAGGAGTGGGAAGGCGCGCTCGGGGCGGACTACATATTGCGCGCCGCGCAGAGCTACGGCCTGCGTTTGAATGGCCGGGCAACGGGCATAGAGCGCGAGTACTCGCCGCCGCGCAGTACGGGCGAACTGCTGGACGGCAGGCCGTGCTCCGGCCTTTTAAGCACGGATCACTTCCACGTAGATATGAACGGCAACTTCATCCCTCCCGGGTGCACGGGCTTTGCTATCCCGCTCAGCCGCATGTTGGAGGGCGTCCCATCCGGCGAATACCCCGTGTTCGAGGCGCTGCTTCTCGGCGGGGTCGCCGCGCTTTACGGTCATGCCGCCTCTCGTGGTTTCGCTGAAGCGCCGGGCGGCTACCCTTCAAAATGCGCCTTGTGCCTGTCCATACGGTCCTGGCTGTCTATTAACGAACCCACCCCCGAACTCGACGTTGAGTACTACGGGCTCATTGACGCCTGAATAAATAAACCGAAAGGGAAATGATATGAAAATCGACTTTGATAAAAACGTTGTGAACTTTATCCCGGAGAACACGCTTGAGCGCACCAAGCTCAACGCTCTTTGGCGGACTATAATAAGCTGCAACAGCGATTCGAGGAGCATAACGCCCATAGGCGAATACGTCCCTCAAACGCCCGCCGCCGGCGCGAGCTTTGTCATAGAAGGCTACGAGGGAAAGAGCTACTTCAACATTCCCGTGCTGGAAAAATGCCAGGTGTACTGCGACACCTGCAACAAGCTCCTGGAGCTCAACCCGGGCGACCTTATCCCGCCCTGCTGCGGCAAGCTGATGGAGATCGTGGAGTAGAAGGGCTTTACGGCTATTCTGGTTCACCTTCCTCAAGCGTCAGGCTGAACCAGAACACGCTGCCTTTACCAACCTCGCTGGCGACGCCGTACGCGCCGCGTTTCGACAGTCGAGTCCACGGGAGTTTTTATGGTAGAAGCGGTTTTTATAAAACTTATCCCTTTATAAATACATAGCTTCGCGCGTTCGAGAGGCCGCTTATGTAACGGTAGCCATCCGAATCGAACTCTTTTATGCCCTCGGGGCCGGTGATTTTATTCTTTATGATGTAGCGCGCCATCAGGCCGCGCGCCGCGCGTATCGTTGATACTGTTCCGCGCGCGCCCCCCGGTTTTTGGATGAGGAAGCGGCAGCTTATCATAACGTCGCCGGGTTTAAGGTGCGGCGTTATCAGCTTGGCGTATTCGAGCGAGGCCAGGTTGACTACCGGCCCGCCGTCTTTAAAAGCCTCGCCGTACACGCGCCCGCCCCAAAATGCGTAAAGGTCCTGCCCGCCGATCAAAAAATCCTTTTTCATGCCCAGCCGGTGGGGAAGCACGCCGTCCATTGGGCGCAGCACGCCGTAAAGCGCGCTCAGTATGCGCAAATGGTTCTGCGCGAAGGCCAGTTCTCGGGCGTTGAAATCCTGCGGGTTCATGTTGTAAAAGGCCGCGCCGTAGTACGAGAGCAGCGCGGGCGATCCAGGATCGCCGGGGTCAAAGCGCAGGTAGCATTTCAGCATTTCCACCGCCCGCCCGGGGTTAAGGTCCAAAAGGCTTTCCAGCCGCCATGGGTCGTACTCCTTAAGGACAGCCGCCAGCCGCGCCGCCTCACTTAAAAAAAGCGGCTTCCCGGGCTTTAGCTTCTTATCCGTAACCAGCCGCACGTTCCTCGCCGGAGCCATTATTACAAGCATTAATTTCCTCACACTAATCAAACAGGCTTATCTGCACGTCCTTTGGTTTCCTTTGTGGCAACGCGTCTCCCGCCTCTATTTCCCGCCCCGGAAGCAAGGCGAGGAAGGGCGAAGGCGGGTCGCGGCCAATCAGGATGAGTTCGTCCGCCGCCCGCGTCATGCCCACGTAAAAAAGCCGCAGTTCCTCATCCATATCGCATACGCCACGGGTTTTCAGGGGCAGCGTTCCTTCGCTCAAGCCGCACAGGAACACGGCCGGGAATTCCAGCCCCTTCGCGGCGTGGATGGTCATCAGCGAAACGGAATCCCTGCCGTATGTTTTGCCGCCGCTGCGCAGTATGTCAGCCTCCCGCCCCAGCGCCAGCGCCGCGAGGAAATCCGCCATCCTGCCGTACGCCGTGGCCGCGCCCAGCAGCATCTCCATAGGGGCTTCACCCGCCAGCGAATGGCCGTCTATCCACATTTCCACAAGGGCCGCGGGCTTTTCGTTGTGGAGCTGCACGTACTTAGCCAGAAGTTCCGCATCGTCCCCGCATATCCGCTTTGAGATGAGGTCGCCGGGATTCAGCACGCACCGGAAAAAGGCCAGCGCCCGGCGCACATGAGGGTCTTCAAGGAAGGTATCGCGCCCGGCCACCGTGTACGGTATGCCCTCTTTCTTAAGGCACTGCTCTAGCGCCCGCGCCTGCATGTTGGTACGGTACAGCACGGCGATGTCCGAAAGGCCCCTCGCGCCGGGCCTGTTTTTGGAATGCCTGTGGGCGTCCAGCATGTCCACGCCGCCCACCATGCGGCCTATCTCTTTCGCGACGTATATTGCTTCGGATAGCGGGCTGTCCGCGCGCAGCACCTGCGTCTTCACGCCTCCGCCCCTCATTGCCGTGAGCGCATGTTCCCTTGGGATGGCGGCCTCCGCGCAGCCTATAATCTCCGGGGTGGAGCGGTAGTTTTTCGTCAGGCTGACCGTTTCTATGCCGGGATAATCCGTGAACAAGCTATCGAAGCAGCGGGGATCGGAACCCCTGAAGCCATAGATGGACTGGCTGGGGTCGCCTATTGCGAACAGGCTGGCTCCGCGCGCGGTCCATGCCCGTATAAGGCGGTACTGGACGGGGTTGATGTCCTGAAACTCGTCCACGAGAAGGTATGCTGGTGCGGGAAAGGAGTTCCCGCCGTCTTCCATAATTTCCAGCGCGGCGAGCAGGATATCGTCGAAATCCATCGCGCCGTATTGGGCGAGCTTACCGTTGTAGGCGGAGTACACTTCGGGAGGAATATCCGCGTCCTCCAGCTTTAGCGCTCCGCTCTTTACCAGCGAGGCAATGCGGAGGGCTTCTCTGGGCGCGGGCTTGCAGCCGTTCCCGCTCACCGCCTCACTCATCAATTCGAGCGCGTCCTGCCCGTCTATTACGGTCATGTCCCTTTTGCCTTTTTTGAGGTATTGCAGGCAAATGGAATGGAAGGTGCCGATGGTCATGGCCTTTGCCGTGCGTTTATCGCCGAACCGCGCGTTAAGCCTTTCACTCATCTGGGCGGCCGCCTTGTTGGTGAACGTTACGGCCGTGATCTCTTTGGGATTTACGCCGCTGTGCTCAACAAGATGCGCAACGCGGCTGACGAGCGTAGCTGTCTTGCCTGTTCCCGGCCCAGCTATAACGGCTACGGAGCCCGGAGATGAGGCGGCTGCCCACTGTCCGGAGTTGAGGCCGTAGGGATTGTTTTCCTCGGCAATGCGCGTGCTTGCTTGGGCCGGCGGCATCTCTCCCGGCGCGGCTGTTGCCGGGGCGGATGTTTGCTCCGGTTGGGCGTAAAACTCTTCATCACCGTCGAGAAAGCTCAGTTGGCCTGTTAAAAACTCAAGCTCGCTCTTGTCTATGACCCTGACAACGCCGTACTCGCCGTCGTAGCCCGGCCGGATGTCCACTTCGCCGTCCCTCAGCCTACGCACGCCTTCCGCCAGCAGCGGCCCGCCGCCCCGGGCGATGTCCGCCAGCGGTATTTCGCGTAGGATGGCGAGCTCCGGGCCCAGAGCGCTGGTAACTTCGTTGTACTTCGCCTGCACCCTTTTGCTTGCAACGCCCACGCCCATCGTGGAGGCGATTATCTCCCGCAATGGGACAAGCCATTCAAAGCGCGCGGCGTTCGGTGGCGTATAGCCTTCCGGGCGGTCGGCAAGGGCTTCGGCGCGGTGCAGCACTCCCACCGTGATCCTGCCCCCACACACCGGGCATACGCCGTTCGCCGCGATCGTTTCGCCCGGCTTCATGCATACCTTGCAATTCCGGTGCCCGTCGCAGTGGTACTTGCCCTCCTCCGGATAGAACTCCAGCGTACCGCGAAATTCGCCGCTGCCGGGGTTGCTGAGCGCGTGAGCGATGTCCGGGTAGGAAAGCCCGGTATCGAACAAATTCGCCTCCCTCGCGAGGTTGGCGGGCGAGTGCGCGTCCGAATTGGACACGAGCGTAAACCTGTCCAGCGCGGACAGCCGCCAGTTCATGGGCGGGTCGGATGAAAGGCCGGTCTCCAGCGCGTGGATGTTGCCGGTGAGATCCTCAAAGCATTCCTCTATTGCGTCAAAGCCCGAATACGCCCCGAACAGCGAGAAGTGGGGCGTCCAGATGTGCGCGGGTATGAACAGCGCGTCCGGGCATATATCAAGCGTGATCTCTAAAAGGTCGCGGCTGTCCAAGCCGAGTATTGGCCGCCCGTCCGAGTGCAGGTTGTACGTCCCCTCCAGCTTTTGGGCCAGCGCGTCCGCCTGCTCAAGGCCAGGCAGCAGGATAAGGTTGTGCACCTTGCGCGTTTTGCCGTTCTTTTTGTAGATAGAGCTTATCTCTCCGCTCACGATGAACCGGGGCGCGGTTTCCTCACCCGAATCGTAGCCGCCGTCCCTGAACTCCTTTTTGAGCGTATACAGTCCCTCTTCCGCCGGAATCAGTTTTTCTTTCAACTCCTGCCGCCACTGGGGATGGGTAAAATCGCCCGTGCCTATCAAGTTCAGCCCTTTCAGCCGCGCCCAGTAATCGAGGCGCTCGGGCACGCACTCCTTACTCGTGGCGCGCGAGTATTTGGAATGTATGTGGAAATCCGCTATGAACATTAGAATTCTCCGTTTGGTTTATTGTTTTTTATGATAGCACAAAACAGGGCCAACTGAAAAGCCGGCCTTGCGGTAAAACGGGTTATTGGCGTTTAGGGACCGTCAGGTTCTGAAAGGAGCTTGTTATGTCAGCTTATTTTCCCGGGCGTAGTAGAACAAATACTGTTGGGCGATGCCCGCGTGCTCGCCAAAGCGCTTCTTGGCGAATTCGTATATGTCCGTGTGGCTGCCTTCGAAGCCGTAGAGAACCTGCATAACGCGCTTTATCCACACATCCGCCGGGAAAGCGTCTGTTTTGGCGTAGGCGAAAAGGAGGACGCAGTCAGCCACTTTTGGGCCCACGCCCTTTAACTTCATCAGTTCCTTCTTGGCGTCTTTGTAGGAAAGGCCGCCTATGGCGTTAAGATCGTAGCCCTGTGCGATAGCACACGCCGTATGTTTTATGTAAGGCGCGCGGTAGCCCGAGCCCAGTGCGTAAAGCTCTTCCCCGCTAAGGGCGGCAAGTTCGCCGGGAGTGGGGAAGGCGTAGTACGTTTCTCCTTCAAAATCAATGTGTGCGCCGCACATTGCGCATATGCGCTCGATTATCCCGCGTATGCGCTTTATGTTGTTGTTCGCGGATATTATAAACGATATGAGCGTCTCGAAGGGTTCCTGCTTCAGTACCCGGAGTCCCCGTGCATAGCATATGCCCTCTTGCAGCGCCTCGTCATCGCAGCCGCTGAACAGCGCGCCGTAATCGCGGCCAAGGTCGAAGTAGCCGCGCCAGATACTTTCAAAGTCGTCTTCACTGCACGGATACAGCGTTATATCGCCATTGTGCGCGCGCACATCCAGCACCCGGCCGTGCGCTACGCCGCGGAAAACCCCATCGCCAATGTCTGTGAATCTGAAACACTGTCCATTATAAAATATCTGGGCCGGGTCGAACTCCGCCACTCCGGAAATTACCGCTCCGCCGTCACTGTACGTTATCGTCAAGGTCAAACACCTCTTCCTCTTCTTTCGCTTCTATCTTCTTTTCTTTCTTGAGCGCGCCCATGATCTGCTTTACGCTTATTATCTTAAACAGGCGCATTATGCCGAAGCCCACGAAGTATAGCGCCGCGTACATAACGAGCAGTACAAAGAGGTTGGGTATGGGGACAAAAGCGGTTATTAGCTTTGTAAGCGCGAACAGCACCGCGTTTACCAGCAGTATATATATGTGCTTCTTTTCCCAGAAGTTGCCGAATATCTTTTGCGCGTAAACCGCCGAAACGATCATAGTTATTGAGCACACGATAAGCGACGACGCGCCGGTTCCCGTCATTAGGAAAGCGTTCGTCATTATGGTGCAGACGATGAGGAAGACTATAAGCATAACCACCGAAAGGACTGTGGTAAACTGTTTTTTGTTGGCCGCAGACGTTATCATGTTGAATACCAGCGTCATCCCGAGGCAGAAAGTGCCGAAGGACAAAAACGCCAGCGCCGGCCCGGCGGTCGCGTAGCCGGCCGGGTCTTTGTGGTAGTAGACGGACAGCACCGTCTGCGACGAGGCGGCTATGATAACCGTGACGGGCAGCACCACCGCCAGAATTATTGTCAGCAGGTCGCGTATGGAGACGGCGGCTTTTTTGATTTGCTTTTCTTTGTAGAACTTTGTAACAACAGGCAGTACGACTATGTAGAACGCGCCTAAAAGGTAGTACGAAGCTTTGCCGAACTGCACCGCGCCGTTGTAGTAACCCACCATTGGCGAGGCTTTGCCTATTACCGCCTGAAGGATTAAAAGATCCACCGTCATGATGATGGACACCACGCTGAAGAGAAGCGAGAAGCTGAAGGCGGACTTAAGATAGGTCTTGCCTTCTATTTTAGGTTTATTGGGGTCGTAAAGCCCTCGTTTTCTGTACAAAAAGATCAGGCTGATCGCCATTATCGCGATGCCCGCAACCAAAAAACCCATTTCCGCGCCGACTATGGGGTCGCTGAACACTCCACCGGAGAAGGGTATGACGAGCAATTTCAATATCGGGTAGACGGTTATTATCGACGCCTCAATAACGAATAATTTAAAACCGTTGAAAACGCCCAGCGAAACGAAGTATATTCCCATGAAGGGGATTATGAACGCCGCGATGCGTATGTAGTAAGTCAGTTCCTGTATTTTGGCGGGATCGGGCACGTTCTTGTAAAACACGTCCGCCAAAAGCGGCGCGCCAAAAAAGTTTATGACGAACACCACCGCTATGATAGCGAGCTGGTAGAGCATGCCCCTTTGTATAAGGTTGGGCACATTGTACCTGTTCTGAGTTATGGCGTGCGAAACAGCCTGCCGCACGCCATTGTTCAAAAACAGGTAGTCGAAGTTTATTATCGCTATTATGGTTCCGTAAACGCCGTACAGCTCGGCGGGCAGCTTTCCGAGAAAATACTGTATTACGAAGTTGCCCAGGACAAACGCGACTTTACCTACTGTGTGAAGTACTATGCCTTTGTACATTTAACGCCTTTCGATGCTCTGCGTATTTGTAACGATTGCCGAAACACTTTTAATAACCATAATAGCCGCCGGATACCACCGCTGAAGCCGCGCCCGAAACCCGGTTGCCTGAAACAGTCCTGTAGGGGATTA
>JAVBSU010000190.1:0-29402 GCA_031556555.1 Christensenellaceae bacterium | reverse complement strand
CTTCAATGTGGCAGTGGTGTCCACTGGGCGGAAAAAGTCCATCACTTCGTAAGTTATGACTTCGTCCGCGAAGACGTATTTTTTGTCGGAGCTGCCGGAGAAGTTCGATATGAGGAGCGTGATCTTCTTCGTAGCGCCGTCCACGAAAGCGTATATAAGGGGATAGCTGCCTATATCCGTGGCCGCCCCGTATGGGAGCGGAACGTCGTAGCCCGTGGCGTACGCGACGTTGTCGTACTGGCACAGCAGCAGCGCGTCCAAACCTTCTTCCTTCATATAGCTGAATAGCCTGTCGTTCATTTGCATACCTCTCATTTTATTTTTAACAGCTTACAACGATTGGTGCAACCAATTTTGAGGACAAAAAAAATCTGAAACTGAGTAAACGTATTCTATTTTGCTTTATGGAGATATCGCCGTCCGCTTGCTTTGACAGAAGCGCTGCAATCCGGCAAGTCCCGCCATTGCGGGAATATTGTTTCGACCAATTTTTTATTGTGTTAATACTAACACAGCGGCCTAAAAGTGTCAATAATAATGTTTAACGTTTTACCATTGTAACAGCTATAAATCAAAGCCGCCCGCTGATACTGACGGGCGGGCGGCTCACAAATTATATAAGGAGGGTGTAACGCTTTGTTTGTTTACAGCATAAGGCAGGGATGCTCTATGTACTTCTTCACGCGGACCAGGAATTCGGCGGCGGGAGCGCCGTCCACAACGCGGTGGTCGTAGGTCAGCGTGAGCGACATGAGCGGCCGTATGGCAATCTCGTCGCCACTAAGCACCACAGGCGTCTTCTCTATCGCGCCCACGGCGAGTATGCCCGACTCGGGAGGGTTAATAATGGCCGTGAAATCGTGAAGCCCGTACATGCCGAGGTTACTGACCGTGAAGGTCCCGCCCGCGTAGTCGTCGGTGGAAAGGCCGTTTTCGCGGGCTTTGGTGCTGAGCTCCCTCGCGGCCTGGCCGAACTCCGCGAGGCTTAAGCGCGCGTCGTCCTTGATGTTGGGCACTATAAGCCCGGCCTCCAGCGCCACGGCGATGCCGAGGTTGACCTTCTCCTTCATGATTATGGAATCTTCCGTCGACGTGGAATTCATGACGGGGAAGTCCATAAGCGCGCGCGTGACGGCTTTTAGAACGATGTCGTTGTAGGATATTTTTACGCCTTCTGCCTTGTAAGTCTCCCTGAGGTCGGAAGCGTTCTTCATGTCCGCGCGGACGGTGTGCGTCAGCTGTGCGTGGTTTCTAAGGCTCATGGACATGTTTTCGGCGATTATCTTGCGCATGCCCCTCATGGGGATGACAGTGCCGCCGCCGCCTTCCGATCCCGCCTGTGTGGCTCCGGACGCAAGGTCGCCCTTCCTTATCTTGCCCATGACGCCCGAACCTGTGACGCCCTCGAGCGGGATGTTCTCCGCTTGGGCGATCTTCCGGGCCAACGGCGTGGCCTTGATCCCCTTCGCGCCGCTCTCAAGATAGGCGGCGACGTCCGCCTCTATCACGAGGCCGCCGGGGCCGCTGGCGGGAACGTCCGCTATGTCCACACCCGCATCGCTGGCTTTTGTCCTGGCGCGGGGGGTGGAAAACCGGCCTTTCTGCCTCGCCATGGGCGCGGCATCGCTTTGCGCGGGAGCCGCAGATGTAGCGGCAGCCTGCTCCGCCGGGGCGGCCGCGGTTTCGCCCACTCCGCTCAAAAACTCGGAGATGTCCTCGCCGGGCTCGCCGATAACGGCTATTATTTCAGTTATGGGCACAACCGCGCCCTCCGGCTGGATTATCTTTAGTAGCTTGCCCGTGGCGGGAGAATCCATCTCTATGGTCAGCTTGTCCGTCTCCATCTCGAAGAGGGGCTTGCCTTCCACGGCGTCTCCGCCCTCGGAAATAAGCCACTTCATTATTGTGCCTTCGGTCATCTGAAGGCCCTGTTTGGGCATTATAACTTTATGCGCCATTATCCGGCCTCCTTTACCTGTACAGCGTTTGCTTGGCAGCCGCCACTATATCCGAAACCTGCGGCACGACCGCCGTCTCGAGACCAATGTTGAAGGGCAGCGGGCACTGCTTTGAGCCCATGTGGATGGGGGCGTGGTCAAGGTATTTGAAGGCGCGCTCGCTGACTTCGGCGGCGACTTCCGCACCCCAGCCCGCGACCTTGTGCGCCTCGTGCACTATTATGAGCCTGCCCGTCTTCTTTACGCTTTCAACTATCGAATCGTAGTCGAAAGGCACGAGCGTCCTCGGGTCTATTACTTCGGCCGAAATGCCTTCCTTTGCCAGCTCTTCCGCAGCTTCCAGCGCGCGGCCGACGTACAGCAGGTTGGCGACTATCGTAACGTCGCTGCCCTCGCGCTTTACGTCCGCGACGCCGAAGGGGAGCATGAAATCGGGATCGTCCGGCACTTCGAACTTCTGCGCGTACAGCGCCTTGTGCTCAAAGAACATTACGGGGTTGTCGTCCCTTATGGCTGTCCTAAGCAGGCCGGCGGCTTCCGCGCCCGTTGAAGGGCAGGCGACCTTCAGGCCGGGGAAGTGCATGAATATGGTCTCCAGCGACTGGCTGTGCGTTGCGGCGTTGCCGCGCCCTATGCCTTCCTGGCCGCGTATAACGAGCGGTATGCGCGCGTGCCCGCCGAAGATGTAGCGGGTTTTGGCGACCTGGTTTATTATCTGGTCCATTGCGACGAGAGTGAAGTCCATGTACATGAGCTCAACTATGGGGCGCATGCCCGCGCAGGCCGCGCCCAGCCCCGCGCCGATTATCAGCGCTTCCGTTATGGGCGTGTTGAAGCAGCGGTCGTGGCCCAGCTCGTCGGCGATGCCGCGCGTGCAGCCGAACACGCCTCCCAGCACTTCTACGTCCTCGCCCATTATGAACACTTTGCCGTCTCTTTTCATTTCCGACACCATTGTGTCGCGTATCGCCATAGCGTATGTTTTTACACTCATTTTGCTACCTCCGCATCATAAAACACGTCGTCCATAACGTGGGCGGGATCGGGTTCCGGGCTGTTAAGCGCGAAATCAGCGGCCTCTTCCATGCGCTCGTAAGCGTCTTTTTCTATTTTCTCAAGTTCAGCCCCTGTCGCGATCGAATTGTCCAGCACGTACTTTTTGAATATCTGGATCGGATCCCTTTGCCTCCAGGAATCGACTTCATCGCGGGTGCGGTAAGGCTCGGGGTCGCCCGTCCAGTGGCCGCGCCAGCGGTAGGTCTTGCACTCTATCAGCGTGGGGCCCTCGCCCTTAAGGGCGCGCTCCTTGGCTTCCCTGAACACTTTGTCTATGGCGACGGCGTCGTTCCCGTCCACAGTGACGCCCGGCATGTTGTGGCCCTTGGCGCGGTCGGCGATGTTCTCCACGCTGGTGGACTGTGTGACCGGAGTTGAAATGCCAAAGCCGTTGTTCTCGCACACGAATATGATGGGCAGTTTGTGTATGCTCGCAAAGTTGAGCGCCTCGTGGAAGGTGCCCTCGTTGGACGCGCCGTCCCCGAAGAACGATACTGAGACGTGCTTTATGCCCTGCATCTTCTGCGCGAGCGCCGCGCCCACGGCAATGGGTATGCCGCCGCCCACTATGGCGTTGGCCCCGAGGTTCCCCTTTGTGAGGTCGGCAATGTGCATGGAGCCGCCGCGCCCCTTGCAGTATCCCGTGGCCTTGCCCATAAGTTCGGCCAACGCGCGCCCGAGTTCCGCCCCTTTGGCGATACAGTGGCCGTGGCCCCTGTGCGTGCTGGTTATGTAGTCCTCGTCGTCCAGGTTGGAGCACACAGCCGTGGCGACTGCTTCCTCACCTGTGTAAAGGTGCACCGACCCTCTAAGCTTGTTCTCTTCGAACAGCTTGTACGCCTTTTCCTCGAAATTCCGAATCTCGTTCATCTTTTCGTAAATGAAAAGCGCCTGTTCCCTTTCCATAATTCTACCTCCTGTTTACGCTAATTCCTTCAATATTTCCACTATATGGTTCGTGCCTTCGGCAATGTAGGCGCCGGCGTCCTTGAGGGCGCGCTCCTTGCTCTCCGCGCTGCCCGTGCCGTCGGCCGAGACGATCGCCCCGGCATGGCCCATGTTTTTGCCTTTGGGCGCGTTCTTTCCGGCGATGAGGGCCACAACCGGTTTTGTAACGTATTTCTTTATGTACTCAGCGGCCAGTTCTTCCTCGCTGCCGCCTATCTCCCCTATCATGACTATGACGTCCGTGTTCTCGTCTTCCTCGAAGTCGGGCAAAAGGTCAATGAAGGTGGAGCCGGGGATCATATCGCCGCCGATGCCTATGCAGGTAGACTGGCCTATGCCCGCGTTTGACATCATCATGACGGTCTCGTAGCAGTTGGTCGCGCTCCTCGACATTACGCCCACGTTGCCTTTTGTGAAGTATTTATGGGGCATGAAGCCCGCCTTGCACTCGCCGGGCGATATTATGCCGAAGGAGTTGGGGCCGAACAGCCGTGCGCCCTTCTGCCGGGCTATGTAGTAGCACTTCATCATGTCGTGCACGGGCGTGTGCTCGGAAATTGTCAGTATGAGCGGCATGCCCGCGTCTACCGCTTCATACACGCCCGCCGGCGTGAACTTCGCGGGGACGAACAGAACTGTCGCGTTCGCGCCGGTTACGTCCATCGCTTCTTTCACGGTGTTGAAAACGGGAACGCCCAGTATTTCCTGCCCGCCCTTGCCGGGCGTAACGCCGCCCACGACGTTAGTGCCGTACTCTATCATGGTCTCAGTGTGAAACGCGCCTTCCCTGCCCGTTATGCCCTGGACGAGCAGCTTTGTGTCCTTATTTATTAAAATACTCATTTTGCCGCTCCTTTCCTCAGTGCGTACAGGGCGTCCACAGCCGCGGGTATGCTGTCCGCAGTGGTTACGGAATCGCCTATGGCCGAGAGTATCTCCAGCCCCTTGTCCTTGTTGGTGCCCTCCACGCGCACGATGACCTTCTTGTACGAAGGCTGGCCTTCCAGCGCCAGCACAACGCCCTTCGCGACTTCGTCGCAGCGGGTGATGCCGCCGAACACGCAGATAAACACACTGTTTATTCCTTCGCCGCTGAGGACTATCCTTACGGCCTCGCAGATCTTCTCGGCTGTCGCTCCGCCGCCAAGGTCTAAAGCCGCGCCCACCTTCATGCCTTTTTTGGAAATGAGGTCGATGCAGCTCATCAGCATGCCCGAACCGTTGGACATAACGCCGATGTCGCCGTCCTCTTCGATAGGCACAAAGTGGAAGCCGAACGCGCGCGCGTCCTTTACCCTGGGCTCCTCCGCCGAATTCTCGCGCATCTCCGCGATATCGGGCAGGCGGAACAGTGCGGAATCGTCCACCTCAACCTTGCCGTCGAGCGCTATGACCTTGTCGTCCGAATCGATGACGAGCGGGTTTATTTCCACCAGCATGGTTGAGTAGGCGAAAAACGCGCTCAGCAGCTTTTTCACGATGTCCGTTAACTGGTCTTTGTACTTCTTGTCCGCGCCCGTGACGTCCATGGCGTAATCGATAGTATAACCCATGACTCCCCTGAACGGGTCGATCGGCACTTTGGCGATCTTGTCCGGCGCTGTCCGGGCGGTTTCCTCGATGTCCACGCCGCCCATGGGAGAGAAGATGAGGAGCGGCGACTTTGAAAGCCTGTCCAGCATTATGGAAACGTACCACTCGCTTACGGGCGACGCTTTTTCCACAACCATGAGCTGGTTGGCTTTAAATCCCCTTATGTCCATGTACAGCATATCGCCGCACAGCTTTATAAGCTCATCCGCGCCGTTAGCGAACTTTACGCCGCCCGCCTTGCCGCGCCCGCCCGTCATGACCTGCGCCTTCACGACTACGGGGTAGGACAGTTCCGCTTCCGCGATCTTCTCCGCTATGCCTTCGCCGCTGTCTATGACGACGCCCCGCATAGTCGGTATGTCGAACTTTTCAAATATTCCCTGTGCCTGGTACTCAAGCAGTTTCATATGTTTCTCCTCTATTCAGCAAATATCTCTTCGTCGCTGGGCTGGGACCAGTTCTTCTTCACCTTGGCGATCCTCGATTTGTTGTGCAGGTGGAAGTAGGCGAGGTTTTCGCTTATGGAGTTATTGCCCCAGCTTCCGCAGCCTAGTGTTGTCGTGGGCGATAGCGCGTTTGTGAAAGCGCCGCCGTTCTGCGTGGCGCAGATCTGGTTAACGAGTATGCGCGACACGGGCAGGCTCACTCCTGCGTACTCTATGTGCGCGTCGTTGTTGGACTGTATGTCCACGGAATGGCCCGCGCCTTCGTAGAGAAGGTTGGCTTTGGCGATCTCCACGGCTTCTTCCCATGTTTTATAGGGATAGGCGGTCATGACGGGGCACATCTTCTCCTTGCTTAGGCTGTCCGCCCTGCCGTAGCCGTCCGGCTTCAGCACGAAGAGCTTCGTGCCCTCGGGGATCTCTATCCCGGCGAGTTTGGCGATCGCCTCTACGGGCTGTCCCACGGCGTCTTTGTTTATTATCCCGTCCGGGAAGATGACATCCCTGAACGCTTTAACCTGCTCGGGGTCGTCTATGTAGTACGCGCCCTGCTTTACAAATTCGTTTATGATATCGCCGTACGCCGCCTCGGGCGCTATGATCGTCTGCGTGCCCGAGCAGATTATGCCGTTGTCGAATACGCGTGAGGCGATCATCTTTTCAACGGAGGCGGGGATGTCTATATCGTCGTCCATGAGGCCCTGCACGTTGCCCGGGCCCACGCCGAAGCTTGGTTTGCCGCTGGAATACGCCGACTTGACCATGGCCGCGCCGCCGGTCGCTATGACGACGTCCGCCGCCTTCATCAAAAGCGTGGTTAGCTCTATGGACGGCTCCTCGATTACTATAAAAACGTCCCTCGGCACGCCCATTTTGTCAAGCTCGGCGTAGTAAAGCCCGGCCATGCGCGCGGCGCACTTCTTGCCCCTCGGGTGAGGCGCTATGATTATCGTATTGCCGCTCTTGATAGCGAACATAGCGTTGCACATGGGAGTGACTATCGGGTTGGTGCACGGAGTGGCCGCGCCGATGACGCCCATGGGTTTTGCGAGGATGGCTATGCCCGCTTCCTCGTCCTCTTCTATCACGCCAACTGTCTTCTTGCCCTTCATGGCATGCCAGATTATGCGCGCTTTGCCCTGGTTTTTCATTATTTTGTGCTCGTATACGCCCATGCGCGTTTCTTCGGCCGCCATTTTGGCAAGCGGCTCCGCGTTGTCGTACACAACCTTGGCGAACATGCGCGCTATGGCGTCCACCTTTTCCTGCGGATAATCCGCGACCACAGCCTGCGCGGCTCTAGACCGCTCAACAAGCGAGTTAATATATTCTATGTTATCCATGGTATTTTCCTTTCAATTATATCCTGGCCACGCCTGACTTGACCGCGGCTTCCTTTACGGCTGCGGCGACAGCCGGGCCTACTCTGGGGTCAAAGGGCTCGGGAATGACGTAGTCGGGGGTGAGTTCTTCGGTAGGCACAAGGTTGGCGAGCGCGTAGGCCGCGGCGATCTTCATTTCGTCGTTTATGTCGGACGCGCGCGCGTCGAGAGCGCCCCTGAATATGCCGGGGAATGCCAGCACGTTGTTGATCTGGTTGGGGAAGTCGCTCCGGCCCGTGCCGATAACGGCCGCTCCGGCGGCTTTGGCGAGGTCGGGCATTATTTCGGGTGTGGGGTTGCTCATGGCGAAGATCATGGGGTCGCGGTTCATGGATTTTACCATTTCCTCGGTCACGATGCCGGGGCCGGATACGCCTATAAACACGTCAGCGCCCGCCATTGCGTCGGCCAGGCTGCCCTTTACCATGCTGCGGTTGGATATTTTCGCCATCTCGGCCTTGGATTCGTTGAGTCCGTCGCGCCCTTCGTATATTGCGCCCTGCCTGTCGCACAGCACGACGTTCTTGAGCCCCATGCTCATCAGGAGTTTGGTTACGGCAACGCCCGCGGCTCCCGCTCCGGCCACGGCGCAGGTAAGGTCCTCAAGCTTCTTGTTCGTAAGCCTGAGCGCGTTTATCATGGCCGCGGCGGTCACGACGGCTGTGCCGTGCTGGTCGTCGTGGAAGATGGGTATGTCGCACTTCTCTTTGAGCTTCTTTTCTATCTCGAAGCAGCGGGGGGCGGAGATGTCCTCAAGGTTTATGCCGCCGAAGCTGCCGCTTATCTGATAGACCGTCTCTACGATATCGTCCACTTCCTTGGACTTTACGCAAAGCGGAAAAGCGTCCACGTCGCCGAACGATTTGAACAGCACGCACTTGCCTTCCATAACGGGCATGCCGGCTTCCGGCCCGATGTCCCCGAGGCCCAGAACGGCGGTTCCGTCCGTCACGACTGCAACAAGGTTCCACCTGCGCGTTAAGTCGTAGCTTTTGTTTACATCCTTTTCAATTGCGAGGCAGGGTTCGGCCACGCCGGGAGTGTAAGCTATTGAAAGGTCTTCCTTGTTCTCGACGGGAACAGTGGCGATAACCTCTATTTTACCCTTCCATTCGTAGTGTTTCTCAAGACTGACTTTTCTGTAATCCAATTCAAAGCCCTCCTAATAGATATTATATTTTAGATAGCTTGTATGTGTATACATAGGTATACTGGTCATACCAGTATACTAGTATGCCGAATGTGATTTGTCAAGTATATAGTGTAAGATATTCATAGATAAATAACATGTTTGCATTTTCCGGCCTGTTGTATTATCATCATACCATTAACGACGATAGGGAAAGAATATATGCTGGAACCAGTGAAGAAGACCAGGCTTTACGAAGATATAACAGACCAGCTACTGGGGCTAATCAAGGGCGGGTCGCTGAAACCGGGCGACCGGCTGCCTTCCGAACGGCAGCTTTCGGAAGAACTCAAGGTTAGCCGCACAGCCATAAGGGAGGCCCTCCGTTCCATGGAGAGCATCGGTTATTTGAACTCGCGGCCGGGCGAAGGCACTTTCGTGCGGTCGGTGACGCTTGATAATGTAATAACGCCATTTTCCGTTATGCTGGCGCAGGACAAAAAGCTCATGCGCGAACTCGTCCACGTGCGCGAGATACTGGAAACGGAGATAGCCGCGCTCGCCGCGAAAAACATCACTCCCGAGGGGGGCGCGCGGCTGGACGCCTCAATAGAACACATGCGGGAAGAAATAGCCGCCGGTGGGAACGGCCTTAGCGGGGACAACGAATTTCACAACGAACTGGCCGACATCGCGGACAACAGCGCCATGACGCTTATATTGGAGCTTTGCTCCGAACTCCTTTCGCAAAGCCGCGCGGCCACGCTGGATATACCCGGCCAGCCCAAAAAATCATTGATAGACCACGCGCGCATTGCCGCCGCCGTCAAAGAAGGATCCGATAAAAACGCGGCCAAGCTCATGCGCCAGCACATCAGAAAAGCCATGAAGAATTTGGATGAAAAGCTGGACGGCGGGAAGTAAATTACCTCCGGCGGCCAAGGGCGCCGCCCCTGAACCCCGCTGGGGAACTTGTTCCCCAGACCCCACGCGAACTATCGTTCGCTTTCTAAAAACAAAACGCGTTTTTGGAGATTCTTAAGAACCTTTTTTGGCGCTAGCAAAAAGGTTCTTTAAGCCGCCGGAGGCATCCTGAAAGCCTTCATCAGCCTCTTGCCCAACAGCGCGGCAAGGAGGCATTTTATTATGTCCCCGGGGAGCGTGGCGGCAAAGCAGTATACAAAGAGCGCGCCGGCTCCGAGGCTGTTGTTAAGGTACATGTTGGATATTAAAAAGAAATAAGGCAGGCCGATTGCGTAGAGCGCGCCTACTCCGGGGAGCTGGGCGAGGAACAACTGCTTTACGGTGGGGTTTTTGAGCCTGAAGCAGAGTTTGCCCGTTACAAACGCCTGCAGCGCGAAACCTATCAGGAAGCCGAAGCTGGGCTGGAGCACGTAGGAAGGGCCGCCGCCCATCGTGAACACAGGCGCGCCCAGGAGCCCTATGGATACGTATATTAGTACGCTCAGCGCCCCGTATTTGCCGCCCAGCAGCATGCCCGCGAGCGAGACGAAGAAGCCCTGCATGGAGAACGCTATGTAGGGGAGAGGTATCCTTATGAACGCGCCAACGCCTATGAGCGCCGCGAAAAGGGCGCAGTACGCGAGCGTGCGCACGTTCATCCTGCTTTTTTGTATGGCGTTCAATTGTGTTTGCATGTCCCGGAGTATAACAGGTTTTGGGGCAATTGTAAACTAAAAATTAAATATTAGGTTACAATTACCCCGGAGCGGCTGTTTATACTGGATAAGAGCTTATAGTTATGTTATACTAGTTCCAATTTAAAATGTTCATAAACATTTTAAATTCTGCGCTATGGCGCAGGGCGGCGATTGCCGCCGAAACGCCGTTCAAGGCTGGCTTCCCGCGGCTTTGCCGCAGCGGCAATCATAGATTGCCGGATTAAAACATATAATGCTTTTAATCGAAGAATAGTATTATAATCTAGAAACAAGACTTTCCCGGAGGAAGCAATGAAACGGTTTAAAATAAGAATCATAGCCTTTATATTAGCGGCCCTGTTGCCCTTCTCAATGGCGGCGGGAATGGAAGAAATGGAGGTCGTCGACGTTGAGGTCGCGGTGGAAGAGTCGGGCGGAAGCACCGGCGGAGCTGCCGCGTATGACGCTTCGGCCCTCGTGGCGCTGGCGGGGCAAGACGGCGCGAAGGCCGCGCAATCCCTGAACGGGCTGGGCGATGAAGAGTTCTACGAAGCGCTGCGCGCCATACTTAACTACTACTATTCAACGGACGCGGCCGGGCTCGACGCTTTCCTTAACGGGCTCGATGAGCGCGGACGGGCCATTGCCAAAAGTTACGAGGACGCGAGGATCGAGCGCGAGTCGGTTGACCTTGACTACATCCCCGGCCAGGTTGTAGTCGTGTTCAATGAGGACGTTCCTTTCGAGATAATGCAGCAGGCAGCGGATGAAACGGACGCGCCGTACGTTAAGGTAGTCGAGACGGCCCTGCCGGGGACGGTGGCTGAAATGGGAGTCTCGATGGAGTACACAGTGGAGCGGGCGATCGAGGAGATAGAGAGCGACCCAATGGTCGCCTACGCGCAGCCCAACTACATATACCATAAATATGAGGAAGAAGAACCGTACGTAGAGACGCAGTCAACGCCTAACGATTCTTACTACTACGCCCAGTGGTACTTTGACAAGATCCGCGCGGGCGACGCGTGGGACATCATCTCAAAGATGGGGCGGAGGGACAAGGTGCGGGTAGCCGTGCTGGACGGCGCGGCGGACATATACCATTCCGATTTAAGGCAGAACGTAAACGCGAGCCTGGCGAGGGACACGTCCAGGGGATACATATCATCTTACCCGGGCTACGGCTTCGACGAGCACGGCACGCACGTAGCCAGCACTATCGCCTCCACCGCGAACAACAACCTGGGAATAGCGGGCGTGGCGAGCGGAAGCTCCAACCAGATAGTCGAGGTAGTCCCCATAAACGTGTTCATAGGCGAGGAAGCTTCCAGCCTGGCCGTAGCGGCGGGCCTTAACTGGGCGATGCAGACAGGCTGCCGGGTCGCCAACCTCAGCCTGGGTACGAAGTACTATGACCAGGTGCAGAAGACGGCCGTGGACATAGCGGCCGACCAGAACTTAGTGTGCGTGTGCGCGGGAGGCAACGACAACACAAACGCCGCCTCCTATCCGGCGGACTTCGAATCCACAGTGGGCGTGATAGCGACGGACGACTACTATTCGGCGTCGTCCATGTGCAAATCGTCGTTTTCGAACTACGGGGCGGCCAAGAACATTTCGGCCCCCGGCAAGAACATATACGCGGGAACAACGTACAGCGGCTACGGGTACATGAGCGGTACGTCGATGGCAGCGCCCGTCGTTTCGGCGGCGGCGGCGATGACCATCTACGCCCGGCCTTCCCTTAGCGAGCGCGACGTAAAGAACATACTCTACCAGACGGCGACCGACCTTTACACAAAAGGCTTTGACGTATACACGGGCTGGGGCAACGTGAACGCGGCGGCGGCCGTGGGCAGGGTTGCGCTCACCGCCCCCAAAAACCTCAAGGCGTCTCCGGCAGGCTACGACAGCATAAAGATTAGCTGGACGGGAGTTTCGGGCGCGAGCGGCTACTACGTGTACAGGTCCGTGTCAAAGGACGGCAGTTAATCGACCATAAAGACCCTATCGGGAACCCGCTCCACGGACCCGGGACGCGTCTGTGGAAAAACATATTACTATAAGGCCGTACCCTACGCGGCGACGGGCGGAGGAAGCATAAAGGGAGCTTCGGCCGGGCCGGTTTCGGGCAAACCGGTGCTTTCCGCCCCGACAGGAAGAAAGGCCGTTAGCACGGGCTACGACCGCATAAGGGTGACATGGAACAGCGTTCCGGGCGCGAGCGGTTACTACGTATACCGTTCCAACAGCAGGGACGGCGCATACAAGCTTATACGCACGAACAGCGGCAATAGCTCCACTTCGTACACGAACACCGGGCTCACTACGGGCAAATACTACTACTATAAAATCGTCGCTTACCGGAGTTCGGGAGGGGTGAAGTCCAAGAGCGCGAGCCCCGCGCCCGTAGGTACGAGGCCGCTTGTATCCGCCCCCGCGAACCTTACCGCAACTAAAAAATCAAGCAGTTCGATACAGGTGAAATGGTCGCGTGCGGAAGGGGCGAACGGCTACTACATCTACATGGCGGGGTCTTCGGGCGGCCCCTACGAGCACATACGCACGAACAGCAGGGCGGATTCAACCTCGTACACGGTAGGCGGCCTTAAAAGCGGAACCAACTACTATTTTAAAGTAATACCCTACAGGACGGTGTCGGGAAGCAACGTTAGGGGCAAGACTGCCGGCCCGGCGAGGGCAAGCACATAAAAAAAGCAGGCTGCCGATAAAGGCTCATCTGCGGTGTCAGCACTTCGCGGGCCTTGTGCGGCGTATGTTTAAATACGCCTCCGCGTCCGGCTCGTGGCTTCCTAGCATCTGAACCTTTCTTGACAGCCCGAGTGTAACCAGGTCGTTTCAACAAGCTCTATAAATATTACTATATTTTATTCTTATGGGGGAATTGGAAGTGGCCACGAAAAAAAGAACCCTTATGAAGTTGCAGGACATGGACAAAGAGCAGAAGAAGAAGCTTTTCGTTACTTTTTTCTGCTACCTGTTGGTGGGCTTTTCGCTGCTGACTTACTTTTCTTTGTCCCTGTACAATGAAAAGATACACGCGGACGACGACTGGGAATATGATCTTCACGATCCGCCGGAGCAGGCGGCGCTCGCGGACGAGCTCAGCGTAAACGCGCAGCGGATATCGGTGGGCACCTACATTGAGAACCTCCGGGAACTCAATATAAAGTCTTCCTACTTCCGCGTTGAATTCATGGTCTGGTTCAACTGGACTGGCGATGAAGACTTGAACCCCGCGGGAAACTTCAGGGTGTACAAGGGCCTAATAAACAAAAATGTGCTGATGGAAGAATCGCACGAAGATGGCCGGCACTACCAGCTCGTCAGCGTGGACGCGTCCATATCAAAGAACTTCGACACCAAGCGGTTTCCGCTGGAATCCCACCAGCTCAGGATATATGTTGAATCGACCGACCCCATACAGGAAGTGCGGTTTATCCCCGACACGGAGAACAGCGGCATCAACCGCAGCATCTCGCTGTCCGGCTACGAGTTTACGAGAAACGATGTGGGCGCGGTGAGCTACCTTTACGACAGCACCCACGGCAATCCGGACGTTAAGGAGCGGGAGATGACGTCTGAGATCGTAACCGCTTTCGAGATAAACAGGGCGAGCATGGGCCTTTACTTTAAATGCTTTATTGCGCTGGTGGGTACGATCACCTGGGTGCTCATCGCCTTAGTCATCTGCACGTACCATCACGTCGACCCGCTGGGAATGCTGCCCGGAGCGCTTTTCGGCACGGTGGGCAACATAATGATAGGCGCCAGCCTGCTCCCCGACGCGCTTGAGTTGGGCCTTTTGGAGTATGTGAACCTTTGGGGAATCCTCATGATACTGGGCGTTACCATAGCAATAATAAACATAAACCAGTCGCGCAAAAAGAACCAGCAGAACCAGGATTACGCCAACATATTCGGAACGGTGCTGTTTTTCACCATGCTGTTCTTCGCGCTGGCGGGCAATATCATAATGCCGCTTGTGGCGTACGCCTGGTAGGGAGGCCGCCGCATGAGGGAGCGCATATACGCTATTGTCAAGAGGGCGGAGCCGGGCGACACGTTCAGCAGGGTATACGACTATTTCATAATAATAGTCGCGTTCGTGAGCGTCGCCCCGCTGATGTTCAAAGAGCAGACCGCTTTTCTGGACGCATTGGACATAATAACGGTATATATACTGTTCATCGACTACATGCTGCGCTGGATAAGCGCGGACTACGCCTCCGGCAAAACGGGTATAAAGCCTTTTGTGAAGTACCCGTTCACGCCCATGGCCATAATAGACCTCATATCGCTGCTGCCGTCCCTGGGGCTTTTAGGCCAGGGCTTCCGCATACTGCGCATGCTGAGGATTTTCATTATATTCCATTACTCGGAGCACTTTCAATACATAGGCAACGTATTCAAAAAAGAGGGGAAAACGCTACTTTCCGTGCTGTTTATCGCCGTGTTTTACATTTTCGTGTCCGCGCTCGCGGTATTCGCATACGAACCCGAGACGTTTAAGAATTTTTTTGGCGCGCTGTACTGGGCCACCACGGCGCTGACTACGGTCGGTTACGGCGACCTCGCCCCGGTATCCGACGTGGGCAGGCTGATAAGCATGATTTCATCCATATTCGGAATTGCTATAATAGCGCTGCCCGCGGGCATAGTTACCGCGGGTTTTGTGGATGAAATCCACAAGGGCAAGGACAGGCGGGCGGAGATCCAAAAGAAGATCGAGGAACGGAAGGCGGAGGAAGCAAAGCGGAAGGCCGCCAGGAAGATTCAAAAGCCGCTGAAGATGAGCGCGAACGCGGTCCGCTATCTTGTAGTGATGATAACAGGCGTCGCAATGAACCTGCTTTTAAACCAACTGGCCCAGTACTGCAACTGGCCGGTATGGCTGGACACTACTGGCACCGCCTATGCCGCGATTATACTGGAGCCCGCCGCCGGACTGATCGTTGGCCTTGTAAACAACACTATACTCGCCGCGGGGGAATTTGGCCCGGCGACGCTCGTATACTATGCCGTGAGCGCGGCGGTTGCGCTAATCGCGGGAGTGTACTTAAAGCGCGGCGGAAGAATTGAGAAAAAACGCATAGCGCCGGCCATACTGCTCGCCATAGCAATAACTGCCGCGCTGTCCACTTTGATTAGTTTTTGGGTTAATAACGGCGGCCCGCCCACCGGCCATTGGGAAAACTTCTTTTACAGCCAAGCCGCTGCCGCGGGCGCGCCTTACGCGCTCGCCTGCTTCCTCGGGGAGCTCGTTGTAAAAACCTTCGATACGCTGGCCACGGCCGCACTGCTCGTTGCCTTCTATTTTGCTACGCCAAAGAAGGCGAGGGGGATAGGGGTTGGTTGATTCTGGCGGTTCAAACAGGCAGGCCCCAAAGCATTTAAGCTTATCCCGACCGGCTATCCTTTGATTTTAAATAGTTCCGCGGCATTGCCGTGCATAATATTCTTAATAATGTCGTGTGCATCATCCAGGCCAAAATACTCCCGCTCAATCTTTTCGTCCAATACTCGCGCCAATACATCCGCCATAGTGAGCTTGGCGGCATAGCTCTCCTCGGAATTCCATGTGTCGCAGCCCCAAACAATACGGTTGGAAGTTCCTACTTCGATAAGCTGGTGCAGCATGTATTCCGCTGTTTTAGGCGATAATGACGGCAGCCAAACAATGTCGGAATAGACATTCGGATACATATCGAGGTAAGCAAGTATATCTGAACACCATGGGAAACTGCCGTGCATCAATGAAAAAACAGTGCCGGGGTTTTCTCTTATTATGTTAAGCATATTGATCGCCCGCGTGTTTTCAAGCATTCCCATACCGGTATGGCACTGGATGGGCACGTGCAATTCCGCGGCAATCTTGCATACGCCGTCAAAAAAATAGTCTTGAAAGTTCGCCACATCTTCTGTGCTGTAATCCTTTTTTTGAAATACTCTGCTTGCCTCGGCTTTCTTTACCGGCTTGTACGCGATATTCCTGTCGTACGCTATCGCGTTTTTTATACAAACGCTTCCTTCGCTGATTTTGCTTTTTATCAGGTTGTATACAAATTCCATATACCCGTCAATATCTTTGCCGGTTTCACCGTAAAGCGTGTAAGCGTTGTTGCCGTCATGATCAAATACGTCCTTATCATATCCAAAAAACAACGGATCTATTCTGAAAGTTGTAGCGAATAATTCAGGATGACCGTCATCGTGGCCGGGATTCCAATAAGCATCCAGAATTATTTTTTCGTAATGGCAAATATTCTTTAATATATCAATTTGCCATGTGGCGTCTTCGTGCTTTTTCGCGATCACGTCGTTGTATTCGTCCCAGCTTTCGGCGGAGAGCTCGTTTTGAAAACCATATATTTCCATGAGAGCGCGCTGAAGCTCCCTGAAGAAAGACTTATATTGAACTCTTTTCAAATACCGGGCTCTTGATTCACGCGTATCGTCGAATTCCTCCTGACACCAATCCACATATGATGACCGCAATATCTTATCCAGGTTAAACCCGGCAAAGAATTCATCCTCGCGATGATGTGAATGTGTGTTAATCGCAGACGTTGACACAATGGTTTTATAAAGTTCTTTATAATGTTTAGGCATAGGTTTTCTCCTCTTACTATCATAGACGAGCGTGAATGCAGGATTCAGACAGCTTTTTTTGGGGCAATACGTGCAAATCATCAGTAAGAAAATGGTGACTAGCGAATCCTACATTTGTGTGCAACTTGTAATACATATCACTGGGACTCACTTTGTTTTTATTATAACAAAGATGGGAAAATTGCCTCACCCATACACTTCCCCGCGGTGCCCGATATTCAAAACCAGAACCACCACTACCCAATCGTCAATTTTTGCGATGGCGCGGTAATTGCCAATGCGGTAGCTCCAGTAATCACTGAGCCTGCCCTTGAGGCTCTTGCCCAGCGCTCGGGGGTCGGCGCAGCCATCAAGGTTTTTGCGCAGCCAGCCTGTTATCATGCGGGCAACAGGCGGGTCGAGCTTATCCAAGGCTTTTGACGCCTTTTTAGTTAGCGTCACATTGTAAGTCATTTGCCGTCCAGCATTTCTTCGACTTCATCCAGCGTGTACGTCACGGGGTCGCTAAGATATTCCCCGTAGGCCTCGTCCGCCATCTTTACCGCGATTTCATCCTCTATCTTTTCTATTACCGCCTGCCGCAGCACATCGGATACCGTGGTGCCGTGCATCTTTGCGTATGCCTTTATTATCTCGCCGTCGTCTTCATTTACGCGCACCGAAAAATTCATGCGGTCACTCCCCTTCTTGTGCTACATTGTAGCACGGATGCTTATGCATGTCAAAAAATTTACTTTTATTTTGTTCTATCAGTGAATCGCAGGGGTTGTAATTTGTTTACCGTGACTCAGCCGAACGGTTTCCTACTCCTCCTCAACAAGCTCCGCGTTGTGGAAGACGTTCTGCACGTCGTCGTTGTCCTCCAGCATGTCTATCATTTTCTGGAACTGTTTAGACTGCGCCTCGTTGAGGACTATCGTGTTGTTGGGGATCATGTCCATCTCGGCGGAAAGGAACTCGTAGCCCTTGGCTTCAAGCGCTTCGCGCACGGCGGAGAAGTCTTCGGGCAGCGTTATGATCTCGAAGGCCCCGTCGCCGCTCATGAAATCTTCCGCGCCGGCGTCCAGCGCTTCTTCCATAACGGCGTCTTCTTCCCTGCCCTCCGCGTCGATTACCATAACGCCCTTTCTGTCGAACTGGAAAGCCACAGAGCCGCTGGTTCCCAGGCTGCCGCCGTTTTTGTCGAACGCGTGCCGGACTTCGCCGACAGTCCTGTTTTTGTTGTCCGTCATGGTGTCCACAATGACAGCCGCGCCGCCCGGGCCGTAGCCCTCATACGTCAATTCCGAATACTCCACGTTTCCAAGCTCGCCCGACGCCTTTTTGATGGAGCGGTTTATATTGTCGTTGGGCATGTTGTTCGCCTTGGCTTTCGCGATCGCGTCACGGAGGCGCGAATTGGTGTCCGGGTCGGGGCCGCCCTGCTTTACGGCAACAACCAGCTCCCTGCCGATCTTTGTGAAGACCTTTCCGCGAGCCGCGTCGGCCTTGCCCTTCTTATGCTTTATTGTAGACCACTTTGAATGTCCTGACATACTCTCACCTCTTATAAATCTTCTATATCTTGATCATTAAAAATAAACATCTCGTTCGCAACATCGTAAATGCCCAGCGGCGTTATCCTGGCTTCGGGCAGCACGGGCAGCGTGAAGTGCGACAGCCGCGCGAGCGGGTCGCCGACCTCCGGGCCGAGCCCCAGCTTCGTAAGTGCAGAGAGCATATTTTCATGCGCGCGTTCGATAGCGCCGCCATCTTCGGCGCTTATCAGGCCGCCAATGGGAAGCGGCAACTCGGCGAGAACTTCTCCCCCGTTTACGAGTACGTAACCGCCGCCTATTTCCTTAAGGCGGCTTACGGCAGCCATCATGTCGCCGTCGTTCATGCCTAAAACCACTATGTTGTGCGAATCGTACGCTACCGTCGTGGCCAGCGCGCCCTGTGTCAGGCCGAAACCTTTAACGATCCCCAGCCCGATATTTCCGCTCGACTTGTGCCGCTCTATGCACGCGATTTTAGCGTAGGGGCCGCCGGGCGCAAAAAAGCCGTCGTCCTCCGGCACGGTTTCGTTTGTAAGCGCTGTCAGATAATTATAATCAAGCATCTCTATTACCGGCATATCGCCGGAAACGCGGAGCGCGAGCTTGTCCGCCTTCATGGGAGCATAGTTGACGCTGTTGCCGAACGGCATTTCGATCTTGGGCAGCGGCTTGATCTCCACATCTTTTATGTTCTTGCCCATTATGAAGACGTCCCGGGGTTTAAAATCCTCAAGGTCTTCGAAAACCACAAGGTCGCCGTCGTAGCCGGGCGCTATCGCCCCCTTGTTGAGCAGCCTGTAGGCTATCGCGGCGTTGAGCGTCGCCATTTTAACTGCCTTCTCGGGCGTTATGCCCGCCGCCACAGCCGCCCTCGCGTTGTGGTTTATGTGCCCGTGCCCGCTTATCTCAAGCAGGCTTTTGGTATCCGAGCAGAACATGATCCGCTCCACCGGAAGGCGTTCCTCCGCGATGCCGCGCATTAACCCGCTTTCTCCCGCCCGGAGCTGCACTTTCATCCCCGCCCGGAGCTCGTCCTTTACTTCCTCAAATGAAAAAAACTCCCTGTCCGTATCCATTCCCGCGATCATGTAGGCCGCAAGATCCTCGCTGTTGAGGTCGGGCGCGAACCCGTCTATCTTCCTTCCGTCAAAAAGGGCTGTTTTTTTGAGCAAATCCTCGTCCGCCATCACAACGGAGGCGTGGTCCCTCACCGCGCCCATTCCGAAAACCGTGCCTTCCCAAATCAGCTGGGCGGCTTCCTTGGCTGTGAGCGTGGCGTTGCTCATTTCAAAAGACGTCACGGGCACGCAGGGCGGAAACATGTAGTATATATCCATACCCACATTTTCGGAAGCGTTGTTCAAAAAGCGCACCCCCGCCACTCCAAAAACGTTCGCCATGCCCCTTGGGTCGGCAATGGCCATAGTTGTCCCACACTTTAGCGCCACTTTGGCGAACTCCCAGGGCGTTGCCATGGAAGCCTCCACACTAAGGTGTGAATCTATGAAGCCGGGAGTTACGTACGCTCCCTTGCAGTCGTATTCGTTCTCCGCCCCGTAGCCGCCGACGCCTATTATTATGCCCCCGTAAAGCGCGACGTCGGCCTCCACGATCTCCTCCGTAAAAACGTTCACCACCTTAGCGTTTTTTAACACAAAATCGGGCGTCCGCTGCTTCGCGGCGTCTATCGTGTCCCTGAGCCAGTTGTTGTTCATGAAGTCTTTCTCCTTATGTACGTTCATCACATTATAGCATATATTGTTACTTCGTAAAATAGGAAAAAGACGGGCCGGTTGACCCGGCCCCCGCCCGCCTTGATCACGTATGCTTTTCTTTAAGATGTCCTTTCTCCGCGCGGATCTCCTTCATGCGTTCGATGTAGGGGCGGTTGTAGGTGGCGCAGCCGACGTGCTCCTGCCTTATCAAAAACTCTATGCAGTTGTCGCAGGCGGTGCACCATTTTATGTCGTCCTCGTGGCCGCTCCGCATTTTGCTTGCCACGTACGGGTCGGCGAAGGACTGGCGGCCGAGGCAGACCATGTCCACAACGCCTTCCGCTATGTTTTTGTTTCCCCAGAACCTTACGCTGTTCTTCTCGGGCGCGACAGCCTGGAACTTCGTGCCCTTGCCGTGGCGGTAAATTGTGTAGTCCGAGCCGATGACGACAGTCTCTTTCTTGAGGTTGTCCCGGCACACCTTCTGGAAGTAGTGGTGGAAGTAGCCGTGGTCGGGTATGTTCCTGTCCGTCTGCGAAAGGGCGAGCGTGTGCGAGGGCGAGCCCGCCGACTGTATTATGTACTTTGCGCCGCGTTCCTCAAGTCCCTTTATAAGGTCTATGGATTCCGTAAGGTCCATGACCGCCGTGTCCGGGCCGGCCGTGCCCTGGCCGCCGGGAAAGCCTTCGAATATAGACACTTTGGAGCCCACTATGAAGTTTGGGTCGTTTACTTCGCGTATTACGCGCTCGGTGAGGTCGAAGGCGTACTGCCGCCGCCGCTCCCACGAGCCGCCGTACTTCCACTCGTGTTTGTTGAAGGGCCGCAGTATCTGAGAACCCAGATAGCCGTGGCAGAATTTTAGATCCACGCCGTCCGCGCCCGCGTCGTGGGCTATTTTGGCGGCGGTAACGAATTCGTCCATGATGCGTTTAAGTTCGTCCTCGCCTATTAGCCGCGCGTCTTCGTAACCGTAAAGCGGCTCTTTTGTCACGCGGATGCGCTTGGAGAGCGTGGGGTGGCTTATCTCGCCCGAGTGGGTGAGCTGGAACACGAAAACGACGTCCTTGTTTATTTCCCGCAAGTGGGAGACGAACTTTTTGAGCGGTTCCGCGTTGTGCGGTAGGATGCTAAGCTGGTGCACGCGGGAGATGTTGCCGTACTGGCAGGTTATAGCCTCAAGGTCGATGAACGCCGAGCCGCCTTCGAAAAGCTTTTCGTAGCGCCCGTAAGTCGTTTCGGACGGGTTGCCCTCATCGTCCGCGTCGCAGCATTCCATAGCGTTTATGGCGATTCGGTTGGGCACGGTCCTGTTTCCGATAGTGATGGGCGTGAACAGTAATTCCTGATCCATGGTTGATACCTCCTGCTTGAACTAAGTAATTAGGTTGTGAGTAGTTAGATTGTACAATCAAAACAAGATACTCATATATCTTCTTCTTCCGGCTTTTCAGCGCGGATTATATCCATTAAGTTGCTGGCGAGATCCTTATATGCTTTTTTGCCCATAGTGTTGCTTTTGGCGGTAAACAGCCATTTCATCACGCCTTCCAGCGCGCCGGAACGGTACAGCATGCCCCCTATTGTCAGGCATACCACCTGTTCCTGCGGCTTGGACATGTCAAGCTCCATATACGCCGCTTCTCCGGCGCCCGCCGCCTTTCGCGCTGCATAGCGCTCCATTTCGCAGTCGCCGAGATCTTCGTAGATCCAGCTTAAATTACTCCATAACCGCATATCCAGTAAACGCCTGTTAGAAAAACCTTTACTGCACTTTAACGCAAGGTAGTGCGCTAGGATTACCTGGTCGATGGTCTTTTCATCGGAAAAATCCGGCTTCACTTCATTTCGCGCGCCCTCAAGGCCGGCGGCTATTTTTTCGCGGAAAACATATTTTCCATCGAGAAAATAATCGGCAAAAGAACTGAAATAGCAATGAGGGCAGATTATGACTTCAAAGATTTCAGGTTTAAAATCCACATAGTATTTTCTGGTATCGAATCGCATATTGCCTTGAGGTATCAGCTTTGAAGCGAATATGCGGTAATCTTCAAACGCCTGGCCGCAGTTTAAGCAGGTATAAGACTTTCTGTAAACCAATTTATAGCTTTTATCGCCGACCGGCTGATGGTAAAGCTTTTGCCCCTCCGGAAATATCGGCCTTACCGGGGTGACAGGCACCGCCGTCTTGACTTTAACGCTGGTACCAGCTTGCACAGTATGAACGGCGGCAGCCTCCTCCAGCATGGTTTCCGTCTCGTTTTTTACGGGCATGGAGAACGCGTAAGCCGAGTGCAGGAGATCGAACACGACTTGCGGCTGTGTTTTGGCAAGCTGAGGAAATGTCTTTTCATCTATCACATATACGACAGTCTCTTTCACTGTCCGATAAAGATAATTTATTGACGGTGAAAAAAGCTGTGCTTCAGCGAACGTTTCGCCCGGCCCGGCCGTACCCGCCACAGTGAGCGTGTTTTGTAAAGTTGCTTTGTAGATGTTGACCTGTCCGGAAATGACAATATACATCTCCCTCACGCTACCGTTGCCCGCGCTTACCACACGGTGCCCGGCGGCAAATTTACGCTGCCGGGAACGGTCATTTAAATATTTAGTGTCAATTATGCCATGCTTCATTTGTTTTCCCCACGGTTTCATGTTATTTATGATAATAACATATATAACGATAAATATCAGAGAATAATTATGACCGCGCAGAAGATTTTTTATAATACTTATAGAGATCATATTAGGGGCTGTTTCAAAAATATCATCAGCCATCTTTTTGGCAATTTTCCAGCCCGGCGCATGCGAAAATGCTCATGATAGCGCTGCTAGCACTGCGCTTTTTGCAAGCACCAATCAGAAAAATTGCTCAAAAATCTAGCTACCGCTATTATTTTTGAAACACGCCCTAATTCCGGTTCCGGCAAAAATAAACTGTCCATTGTTAGCCGGTGGCTTAGGTGCTAAAATGTAACTATATCATTTCACAAACACATCCGGAGGTGCATATGAAAAAGCTGAACGTGGCCGTAATAGGCATGAACTTTGGAAAAGAATTCGTTAAACTCTACCAAAAGCATCCGGCCGTCGGTAAAGTGGCCATTTGCCAGCGCGACACGCAGGCGCTCAAAAAAGCCGGGGCTGAGCTTGGCATCGAGAGTGATTTGCTGTACGACAGCTACGACGACATTGTGAACGAGAAGGAAATAGACGCCATCCACATAATCACGCCCACTCTCGCCCACTACGCCCAGGCGGTGAAATCGCTCGGGGCGGGCAAGCACACGGCCAGTACGGTGCCCATGGCCGCGAGCATAGAGGAGCTTAAAAACCTAGTCAGCGCCAAGGATAAAGCAGGCAAGGTTTACATGATGATGGAGACGGCGGTGTACACGCGCGAATACCTCTACGTTAAAAAGTTGGTGGACGAGGGGGACTTCGGCAGGATACAGTTCGTACGGGGCAGCCACATGCAGGATATGGGGCTAACCGGCTGGCCGGAATATTGGCTGGGCTTTCCGCCATTCTGGTACGGCACTCACGCTATCGCGCCCCTGCTCATGATAAACGGCAAGCGCGCGGAATACGTAATCGGCCACGGTTCGGGCAGGATATCAAACGGGCTCGCCCAGCGCTACGGTTCGCCCTTCGCAACAGAGACGGTCACCATAAAGCTTAAGGACAGCGGCATTGTGGCCGAAGCCACGCGTTCGCTGTACGAAACAGTACGCCAGTACCGCGAAAGCTTCGACGTCTACGGCGACAAGCTGGCGTTTGAGTGGGAGCAGATAGCCGGCGAGGGCGCGGTGCTCTTTACCGGCGGCGAGGACGCGAAGCGGGTGGAAGTCCCTGATACGGACGAATTACTGATAGACGAGCTCAAAGCCTTCACCAAGCGCGACGTTATACTCAATAAGGACAACGTTTCGTTCATACAGGGCGCGGGGCACGGCGGGTCGCACCCGCACCTGGTTCAGGAATTCATGGGCGCCATAACGGAAGGCAGGGAACCTATACTGGACGCCCGCACTTCCGCGAACATCTGCGCGGCCGGTATATTGGGCCATGAATCCGCGTTAAAAGGCGGGGAGAAGATGTATCTGCCGGAGTTTTAGGCTGGTTTGTAATCTTGTTGGCAAACGGGAAATTATCAGCGCTTTCTTAATTGACACTAACATCCGCATGTGCTATCATAGACGAAAAATTGGTTGAACCAATTGACGGCTCCGGGAGGCGCGGCATGACGGGTGAGGCGAGCATACTCGACAGTATAAAAGAATATATAATCGAAGAGAACCTTGAAGTGGGGGACAGGCTGCCCACCGAACGCGCGCTGGCCGGACGTTTGGGGAAGAGCCGCCACAGCGTCCGCGAAGCCCTAAAAAGCCTGGAGGCGCTGAACGTAATAAAAATACGGCAGGGCTCGGGCATTTATTTGAACGACCCCAGTTTCAGCTTTATTGACTTCCCCTTCGAGCTCAAGCTAAAGCAGGGCATGCCGGTGGAAGACCTTATCGTCGCGCGCGAGACCGTGGAAGTGAAGATCGTATCGCTCGCCTGCGAACGCGCCGGAGCGGAGGACGTCAATGAGATGAAGAAGTTCATCAGCTACCGCGACACGCCCGCGGCCAAAAAGCGCTACGACGGAGTGTACGATTTCGAGATGGAGCGTATGGTGGCGCGCGCCGCCGGGAACGAGTTTTTATCGCTCATACAGCATATGTCCCATTACCTCTGGATGAAGTATGTCAAGAGCCACAATATGAAGAACGTGGAAGACATAAACATGAGCGTAAGGGAACACAAGGAAATACTGGCCGCGATAATCGATAAAAATGAGGAGGCCGCCGTCAGTGCGATGCTAAAGCACCTCCGGTCGGTTTACACTGTTATTAATAACGAGAAGAACAATTAGGAGGATAGTAAAAGGATGGCGGAACTTAACAGGCGGCAAAAAGCCGCGAAGATATTCAATCACGAGGAGTGTGAAGGCGTTTTAAAAGATTTTGGAGGGACGGTTGTCTCCTCCATTGGCTCTATAGCCTACGCGCGGCTGCGCAAGCACCTCAAACTTGAACCGAAAGCAACAAAAATAGCCGAACACACCATGCAGATAGTGGAGCCGCATTCCGACGTCGCCGGAATATTCAATACGGATTTTGCGCGCGTAGCGCCAAACTGGACTGTGCCGCGTATAGTAGACGGACTGTGGACGGACGAGTGGGGCATCGCCCGGAAGAAGAATCCGGAACACGGCTTTTACGACGTTATCAGCGGGCCGCTCGGGGATCTGGATAAAAAGAAAGTGGACGCGTTTCCCTGGCCATCGCCCGAAATCCTGCCGGTGGACGACAGCGTTATAAATAAGGCCAGGGAGCTGTACGAGGACACGGACGACGTTATTGTGGCGGACTTCGCCGCGCCCGGTTTCTTCGGCTCCGGCTTCCGCATGATAGGTTACGAGGAGTTCTTTGTGGACATGGTTTCAGACCCGGAGCTCACGCATTATTTCATGGACAGGGTGATCGAGCACCACAAGAAGACATATGAGCGCTACCTCGATAAAATAGGCAAGTACGTGCAGGTCGTCTGCTTCAACGACGACTACGGCATGCAGGACGCGCTCTTCATGGCCCCCGGCCTCTTCCGCGAATACTTCAAACCCGCGCTCAAAGCGCTGTCCGATGTTGTTCATCAAAAGTCTGACGCAAAGATGTTCCTGCACAGCTGCGGCAGCGTCCACGAGATCATCCCCGACCTCATCGAGGCGGGCATAGACATATTAAACCCCGTCCAGCCGCTCGCCAAGAACATGCAGCCGTTAAAGCTCAAGGAGGAGTTTGGCGGAAAGATAACGCTTTGGGGCGGCATAGACGAACAGGGCTACATGATAAGCGCCACGCCCGAAGAAATCCGGGAGAACGTAATAAACCTTGTTAGCGGGATGAAAAAGGGCGGAGGCTACGTCGCTTCATTGAGCCACAACGTCCAGGAAGACGTTCCCCTCGAAAACTTGGTAGCCGCTTTTAGCGCGATCAATGAGGTGAAATAATACCAGGCCGCCGATAAAGGCCCCTCTACTTCGTCAGCATCAAAACCGCGGCCTAACGTATATCAAAATACGCCTTTGGCCGCGGTTTTTCACTTCCTAGTATCTGAACCTTTCTTGACAGCCTGCGGATATTGCCGCTTTTCCGGCAAGCTCTGCCAGCTTTCCAGCCATATTACTCAATCCTGCGGGTTTGTAACGTCGTCTTCCGTACCGTCGGAGAATACCGTCACAACGGACTTATTATTGGGGTGCAGGGCTATCCATGTGTTGCCCGGGGCAAAGGCTACTTCCTCGCCGTTTTCGAGCTTGTAGACGGTGGGGTCGTCATAAGTCGGGCGCTCCCACGTACCCTTTATGAACTTGCCGTGTACGTAGAACTCGGCCGGGCCTTCGCCGGTGAGGTCCAGCTTCCTGCGCGGGCTGTCGTCATCCATGACGTTGGTGGCCACGTATTGCACCACAACGTTCTGTATCTCCACGGGCTCGCCCGTCTCTTTGTCCGTTATTACATTATCGCTCATATAACGGATAAATTTGTCCTTATCGGCGTCGTAGCGGTATTCCGTCCAGCCGGGGTTTGCGGAGAAGGAGAGCTTGACGGTTTCAACCTCCGGCAGGCCTTCGTAGGTTTCTTCGGTGGCGGAGAAGTTGAAAGATTTCCTGGGCGTGGGTTCATAATCGTAAACCAGCGAATCGGCAATAACGTCCGTCATGGCGAAGTTTTCTATAGAATCGCCCCTGTCGTTTTTAAAGAAGAGCTCGGCGTGCGACGCCTTGCCTGCGGCTGTTATGCGCTGCTTTATGTGCTCGCCGCTTTTGCCCCAGATGTCGCTCTCGGGGTTGCCCGTCTTCGGGGGGCCGCCCTGGTGCACGTACACGGCGTCCCACTCCTTTTGCAGCCACTGGTGGTAGTAGCGCGAGGAACGCACCGGACCCACGACCAGGCGCTCGGGCGCGCCGTCTTTGTAGATAACGTCGTTAAACACCGCCGAAAGGCGGGTGTCGGCGTCGTCCACTTCTATTCCCGATTCGTACACTACGTCCGCAAACTGTATGCCCGACTGGGGCCGCGCGGCGGTAGAGTTGTCTATCTGCACGAAGACGGGTTTATACACATTGGTGGTGGGCAGGCCGGTGGTGGGGGAGACGACCGTCTCCGTTTCGGTGGTTTCCACGGTATCGAGGGCGCTTATGATACCGGTCTCGGACTTTTCGTCCTGGGCCTCGTCATACGCGAATCCTGCCGAAACGAAACACGCGCCGGCGGCCAGCATGGCCACAAGTACAATTACTAACAATCTCTTCATAACTAAGATATTCCCCTTTCGTTCGTGTGTTTTTTATGGCCGAACCTCATTATATTAAATGCTATTCTTCAAACGTGCTGCTTTCTATGCTCTGGTAAACTTCGGGCGCGGGTACGTCGTCAAGCAGGTCGTCCAGCGAAGGCGCCGGGGACGAGCCGGCTTCGTCATTAAACGCCGAATCGTCGAAGGGGAGGTCAACCTCATTCATTGTAAAGGGGTGGCTCTTGCCGTCTATCGTGACCGTTCCGGTGAGTATACCGTCCTTATACGTGCCCTTGATCTTGGCCCCTTCCGAACCCAGCGCCGCGTCAAGGCCGTTAAGCGCGTCCACGTCGTAGGCGTAGTATTCTTTTGTGCTGGTACTCTGGGAACCGTCGCCGTTATCCTCAGTGGTCTCCAGGGCAAGCTTGATGTCCTGTATGAAGAAACGCCCTTCGCCCACTTCAATTGTGGCCACAAGGCTCATTATGGTGCCGTCATCCAGCTCCTGCCCGTCCGCGAAGGTAAGTATGCCGTATTCGCCCGTTGCCTCGGATTCGGGAGAGGGGATATTTTCGCCGCCCGAGCCCTCCACGCCGTCCGCCTCGCCTTCGGAAGAGGGAAGTTCATTATACACCGGCGGGCCGCCGTCCTCCTCGCCGTCTTCGGGCGGGGGAACGTCGTAGTCATCCGCGGCGCTTTCAGTGCTGTCCGAGCCTTCCTCGGGCGGGGGCACGTCCGAATCTCCGGTGGCGTCCGTTTCGTCCGGAACGGAGGTGCCGGCTTCCGTGTCAGCCGAAGGGGAAGAAGCGGAGCCGCCGCCGGAAGACAGGGCCGTCATCCCGTTGCAGCCCGCGGCCGCGAGGCAAATAATGAGTGTTATTATGAGTAGGATAGTCAGTTTTTTCTTCATATCATCTTGTCTCCTTCACTATTGATAAAAAACATTCCTTACCCCATATTGACAAGCGGGAGGCTAAGGTTGTCCGTTGTTACGCGCTTGCCGTTAAGGTATTCGAGCATGTTGTTCGAGCCGGTTATGAACACGAGCGACGTCGCCCACAGCGCCTGGTACTTTATGCCCAGCTTCTTGTTTAGGCGGATGTCGCCGTACTCGTTGTCCCCCAGTATGGGGTAGCCCATTGCCGCCATGTGGGCGCGTTCCTGGTCAAAGCACTGGGTCACCGGCTCTATCTCAACAAAGCTGTATTCGCCGTTCGTTTTTAATACCCTGTACTTTGTAAGTATGGGCATTGAATTCTTAAGGTTCTTTTCGGTAACCCTAACGCTGCCATCCGGGTCCTTTGCGTAGAAGTGCCGGAACTCGCCCTCCTCGCTCTTGGGGCAGTCCGCGACTATCGCCTTAAACGAGCGCTTTACGCGCCGCTGAGCCAGCGCTTCCCTCATCGCGTCGAAGATATCGCCGTTTTTGGCTATGAGCACAAGGCCGCCCGTGCCCGCGTCGAGGTCGTAGCAGGGGAAGGGCACGTTCGCCATATCTTCCGAATACTCGCCCATTTCCTTCATCCGCGCGGCCACCGCAGGCATGAGCGCGGGAAGGGCTCCATTCTGTTTGACGTTGATACCCGGCTGTTTGTTCACTATTAATATATTTTGATCCTCGTAGCAGATGTCGAGGGTAGCCACGCGGATCAGCTCGGGAGGCAGGTAAACCTCTATAACGTCCCCGTCCTCCACCTCGAAATCGGCTTTTATCCTGCATCCGTTAAGGCGGATATCGCCGTTCTTGAGCATTTTTTTAAGGTTCGCCCCTTCCAGCCGGGGCAGCATGGCCAAAGCGCAGCTTGTAGTAGTGTATCCGTTGAACTCGCCTGTAACATTGAGCCTTACCATCTTGATTCTATCACCCTTTTGATCATTAGTTTAAGCGTTTTGGGTAAAACGCATTTACAATTATAAAACAGGGTGCGGGAATTTGCAAACACGTGGAACTCTGATATAATATTTTTATCAATCAATGATTAGGCAAGGAGAAAACAAATGT
>JAVBSU010000032.1:0-5054 GCA_031556555.1 Christensenellaceae bacterium | reverse complement strand
GATCATAGGCATGACGGGCATAGCCCGCAAAACGCGGGATATTGAAAAAATAGAATACTGCCTTTCAAAAATAGACGACGCCGCGAACCATCTTTTGGGAGTGATCAACGACGTGCTCGACATGTCCAAGATCGCCGCGGGCAAGCTTGAACTGTCCGAAACAAACTTCCAGTTTCAGAAAATGCTGGATCAGGCGTTGACCGTTACAGGCTTTAAAATAGAGGAAAAGCACCAGAACTTCACCGTGAAAGTGGATGAAGACGTTCCGGCATGCATCGTCTCCGACCGCCAGCGCCTCGCGCAGGTTATAGCTAACCTTTTAAGCAACGCCAACAAGTTCACGCCTGAAGGCGGGGATATCAGCCTCAGCGTTCACAGGGTGGAGGATCAGGACGGAAAGTGCAGGTTGAAGATAGAAGTTAAGGACAACGGGATCGGCATATCCAAAGAGCAGCAGGCGCGGTTGTTCCGCTCCTTTGAACAGGCCGACGGCAGTATCTCGCGCGAGTACGGCGGGACGGGCCTGGGGCTCGCCATTTCCAAGAAGATAATAGAGATGATGAACGGCGAGGCGTGGATAGAGTCGGAGCCAGGTGAGGGATCTAACTTTATTTTCACGGTGCTTGTGGGCGTAGGCAGCGCTGAAGCGTGCGCGGACAGCGTTCAGGCAGATACGGCGCAGGAGGACGGCGCGGGGATATTCAGCGGCAAGCGCATACTCCTGGCCGAGGACATGCAGCTCAACAGGGAAGTCTTGACCGCTATGCTGGAAGATACGGGAGTGACGATAGATTGCGCGGAAGACGGCGAGAAAGCTGTTGATATGTTCGCGGCAAACCCTGAAACCTACGATATGATATTTATGGATATACATATGCCCAAGGTTGACGGCTACGAAGCGACCCGCCGCATACGCGCGTCAGGTACTCAGCGCGCCAAGGATATACCTATAATAGCGATGACGGCGAACGTGTTCAGGGAGGACATCGAAAAGTGCCTTGCCTCAGGAATGAACGGCCATGTGGGCAAGCCCCTTGAAATGAAAGAACTGATGGCGGTTATGAAAAAATACTTGCCGAGCTAAAGATTTTTGCCTCCGGCGGCTTAAGAACCTTTTGCTAACAGGGTTAGGCTTGGTAGGTTCTTAAGAATCTCCAAAACGCGTTATGTCAAAATGTCAATTTCATTGACATTTTGGTGGGCGAACGGAGTGAGCCGGGGTCTGGGGAACATGCTCCCCAGCGGGTTCGGGCGGAGCCCGAAAGATAATATAATAAGTCTAAACGCTAAATAATATATCCCCATAAGTAGGCCACGGCCAGCGGAGCTTGCTTGTCATGGCCTCCATGCTGTCAGAAATGATCCTCAAGCGCCTCATGGATTCGAACACTTCGTCCCTGTAGGCGCGCGCCCTCTCGGTAACGCCGCTTATATCCTGCGCCCGCCCAAGGGTTTCTTCCAGCGCCTCGGCCTCGTATAAGAAGCTGCCGAGAAGCCGGGACAGCGTTTTTACTATCTTCAATTCCGCGGTGCAGTCTATCTCGCCCGGTAGTTTCCGCTTTACGGCTGCTGTTGAGGCAAGTTCGCCGGTATAGGCTGAGACCGCCGGTATTATGCTCTTCCTGGACATTTGCAGCATTGTAACCGCTTCCATGTCTATAACCTTGCAGTAGTTCTCCATATTTATTTCGTAACGAGACCTTATCTCGGCCGCGCTCAATACGCCTTGCCGGACAAAGAGGTCTATGTTCTTCTGGTGTACGAAGTAAGGCATGGCGTCCGCAGTGGATTCAAGGTTTGAAAGGCCGCGCTTCTTCGCTTCCTCCACCCACTCGGGCGAGTAGTTGTTCCCGTTGAATATTATGCGCTTATGTTTTTTTAGAGTGCCGCGTATGAGTTCGTAAACCCCTTTTTCGAAGTCCCCGGCCTTTTCCAGAATATCCGCGAAACCGGCGAGCTCGTCCGCGACTATGGTGTTGAGCGTGAATGTGGGCCCGGAAAGCGACAGGCTGGAGCCCAGCATACGGAACTCGAATTTGTTGCCCGTGAACGCGAAGGGCGATGTACGGTTCCTGTCCGAATTGTCCCGCTTGAAGCTGGGTATGGCGACGACATCCGTCATCATATGGTGCTTGTCCTCGCAGTTGTACTCGCAGCCGGCCTCTATGGCCGCGAGCACGGCTGTGATCTCGTCCCCAAGGTACATTGAGACTATGGCGGGGGGAGCTTCGCTCGCGCCCAGCCGGTGATCGTTGCCGGCGCTGGCCGCCGATAGCCGAAGCAGATCCTGGTACTCGTCCACTCCCTTTATGATGGCCGTCAGGAACAGCAAAAACTGAAGGTTGCCGCTGGGGTCGGACGTGGGCTCGAGAAGGTTTTCCCCCGTATCTGTGGACAGCGACCAGTTGTTGTGCTTGCCGCTGCCGTTTATCCCGGCGAAGGGTTTTTCGTGCAGGAGGCAGGCCATGCCGTGCTTGCTGGCTATGCGCTTCATCATCTCCATTGTTATCTGGTTGTGGTCGGAGGCGATGTTGGCGGTGGAGTACACGGGCGCCAGTTCGTGCTGCCCGGGAGCGGCCTCGTTGTGCTCGGTCTTTGAAAGTATCCCAAGCTTCCAAAGCTCTTCGTCGAGCTCCTTCATGTAGGCCGATACCCTTGGGCGTATCGCGCCGAAGTAGTGGTCGTCCATTTCCTGGCCTTTGGGCGGGCGCGCGCCGAAGAGCGTGCGGTTGCAGTATATCAAATCGCGGCGCTGCTCGTAAACCTTCCTGTCTATGAGAAAGTACTCCTGCTCCGCGCCCACTGTTGGGGATACGCGTTTGGCGCTTTCGTTGCCGAACAGGCGCAGTATGCGGAGCGCGTGCCTGTTGAGCGCTTCCATGGATTTTAAAAGAGGGGTCTTCTTGTCCAGCGCTTCGCCGCCGTAAGAGCAGAACGCTGTGGGTATGCACAGTACTCCGTCCTTTATAAACGCGAAGGACGTCGGGTCCCACGCGGTGTAGCCGCGCGCCTCGAACGTGGCCCTGAGCCCGCCCGAAGGAAAGCTGGACGCGTCCGGCTCGCCTTTTATGAGCTCCTTGCCGGAAAACTCCATTATTGTATTGCCGTCCTCGGTGGGGGATATGAAGCTGTCGTGCTTCTCGGCGGTTATGCCCGTCATTGGCTGGAACCAGTGGGTAAAATGCGTCACGCCCCGCTCTATGGCCCAATCCTTCATGGCGTTGGCAACGACGTCCGCAACGCCGCGGCCCAGCTCGCGGTCCTCTTCTATGGTCTTTTTTAGCGCTTTATATGTTTCCTTGGGAAGGCGGGCGCGCATGGCGTTATCGTTGAAAACCATGCTGCCGAATTCGCCGGATATATTCATAATTGCCACTCCTTTTTGCATCAATATATTACAATTTAAGTATATGCGGTTTCGCACCCCATGTCAATAGCGGCAAGCGCATAAAATGCAACGAAAGAGTAAAATATTGCAATTATTAACGTGCGAAAGAAGAATAATCGCTAATAAATGAAATATTACTAAAATTAAATTGCACAACCGGTGGACTTGACAATGCGTGGAGTTTACAATAATTATGCAAGTCAATCCTGTAAGGAGTGTGGGAAAAATGCTTACCGCTGTAGTTGGAATAAATTGGGGTGACGAGGGCAAGGGGCGCATGGTGGACCTTTTGTCCGAACAGTATGACGTTGTGGCGAGATACCAGGGCGGCAACAACGCCGGGCATACCGTTGTTAACGACAAAGGCAGGTTTATACTGAACCTTCTGCCCTCGGGCGTCTTAAGGCCCGAAGTGGTTAATGTCATGGGCAACGGCATGGCGATAGACCTGGAGCATTTCAGTATGGAGCTTAAGAGGCTTGGTGAGGGCGGGATCACGCTGGCCCCGCAAAACCTGAAAGTGTCGGATAAAGCGGTCATCTGCCTTCCGTATGACGTGCGGCAGGACGTACTGGAGGAGGAGAGGCTCAAGGAGAACAAGTTCGGGTCCACACGGAGGGGCATAGGCCCTGTTTACGGCGACAAGTACATGAAAAAAGCCGTGCGCGTGGGCGATCTTTTCCATGAAAGCTACCTTAAACAAAGGGTGGCGGAGATAGTAGAATGGAAGAACCTCATGATCGAAAAGGGCTACGGGCAGGAGAGGGTGCGCGCCACGGAAATGTACGAATGGCTGATGGAATACGGGGTCGTCATAAAGCCTTTTGTGTGCGATGCGGGCAAATACCTTGAAGACGCGGCGAATGAGGGGAAAAATATAATGTTCGAAGCCCAGCTGGGGGCATTGAGGGACATCGATTTCGGCATTTACCCGTTCACTTCATCTTCGTCCACACTGGCGGCGTACGCGCCTATAGGCTCGGGCATCCCCGGAAAGAAGCTTGACCGCACGATAGGCATAATGAAGGCCTACTCGAGCTGCGTGGGCGAAGGGCCTTTCACGGCTGAAATGTACGATGGCGTGGCGGAACGCCTGAGGGAAGCGGGAGGCGAGTACGGCGCGGCCACGGGCAGGCCCAGGCGTGTGGGCGCTTTTGACGTGGTGGCGTCAAGGTACGGAACAACCGTACAGGGCGCGGACGAGATAGCGCTGACCAAGCTGGACGTGCTTTCGTACATGGACAGCATACCCGTTTGCGAAGCTTACGAGACGAAGGAGGGCATAACGCGGGATTTTCCCATGGGTGAGGCGCTCGGCGCGGCTAAACCCGTGATAAAACAAATTAAAGGCTGGCAGCGCGATATAAGCGGCTGCCGGAAGATGAGCGATTTGCCTGCCGAGGCGGCGGCTTACGTTGATTACCTTCAAGACGCTGTCGGCCGCCCCATAACTTATATTTCCGTCGGGCCGGAGAGGGAGGCGTATATAAGCGCATCCTGAATTTGAGGCTATCCCCCCGCATTTCCTTAAATAAATACGGTTTACAAATATATTAAAATTGGTATAATTAATGTATAAAAAACTTCTCTCATAAGGCAGAAAAATAGCTTATCGATTTAATATTATTAGGAATTCGGAGATGCTAATGGTGACTATTGATGAATT
>JAVBSU010000045.1:0-7998 GCA_031556555.1 Christensenellaceae bacterium | reverse complement strand
TACAAAAGTGTGTTCGTAGCCGATCGGATGACCGGAAGGCCACCACGCGCTCTCGTAAGGATGGTTGGGGTTCGTAACGAGTATGTCCCTGAACCCCTGCTCCTCCACCGGGTCGGTAAGGTCGAGGAACATGAGCTCGTTCATGCGTTCGAAGTCGAAGGTTATGCTGCCTTTGGATCCGTATATCTCGAAGTAGTTGTAATTTCTCCTGCCTCCGGCAAACCTCGAGGACTCTATGGAGCCCAGCACGCCGTTGTCGAAATCCATTATGGCGAAGCTGGCGTCGTCCACCTCAACCCTTCCGCGGCCTTCGTTAGCCGCGGCGCCCGCGCTGAAAGTGGCCGCTCCTTTGCCGGGCAGCGGGCGGGTTTCTATGAATGTCCTCTGCATGGCCATGAGCGACGTCACCTCGCCTACAAGGTACCTGGCGAGGTCGACCGCGTGCGAGCTCAGATCCCAAAGCGGGCCCGCGCCGGCCAGGTCTTTCTTGAAATGCCAGGTCAGCGGGAAGTTGGGATCCATTATCCAGTCCTGAAGATAAGCGCTGCGCCAGTGGTAAAGCGTCCCCAGCCTGCCCTGATCAATTAGCTTCCGGGCGTAGGCGACGGCGGGAACGCGCCTGTAGTTGTGGTTTAGGTAATTAAGAACTCCGGCTTTGTCGCACTCGCGCGCCATATCCAGCGCTTCGCTGTAAGTTATCGCGCAGGGTTTTTCACAGAATATCGCTTTGCCGTTCCTCGCCGCCTCCACCACCATGTCGTGGTGCACGCTTGTCGGCGCTACGATGTCAACTATATCTATGTCGTCCCGCTTCATCACTTCGCGCCAGTCGTAGGCGGTCTCTTCAAATCCCCAGCGTTTGGCAAAAGCCTCGGTCTCGTCCTCCACCGTGCCGAACGCAACTTTGAGCACCGGCTCGTAAGGCACGTCAAAGAACTTCGCGACCTTCATCCATCCGTTCGAGTGGGCTTTGCCCATAAATCCCGAACCCATCATCGCAACATTTACTTTTTTCATGTTCAAACAGTCCCCTTTCGTCTCACAACGCGGCCGCCATTTTCTTCATCGCTTCCACGCTCCGCGCCACAGCCTCTTTCTCCCTGCCCCGCCACTCAAGGTGCGGGTGGTCTATCTCGACAGCCAAAAAGCCTTTGAAGTCCGCCCTGTTGAGTATCTCAAGCAGCTTTTGGTTATCCACTATGCCCTGGCCCACGGGAACCCCGGCAAAGAAGAACCAGTCGTTGGGCTTGGCTTCCTTCTCGTTCACTTTAAGGTCTTTCAAGTGCACTGCTAGCGTGTATCCGGCCAAAAGCTCCATCCCCCTTATCGGGTCGTCCAGCAGCCGCAAAAAGTTGCCTGTGTCGAAGTTTACTCCAAAATTCGGGGAGTCCACTCCCTCCACCAGCTCCAGTATCTCGTCCGCGGTAAAGTCTATGTGATTTTCAACCGCCAATTTTATACCGCAGTCCTCTGCTATTTTGACCGCCTCTTTGAACTGGTTTTTGAGGCGCTCGATCTGTTCCTTGTGGTTTTCGTGCCTGAACATGAGGCTGGATCCGGTCACGCGCATCACGTCCGCGCCTATGAGCGCCGCCGAAGGTATCAGCCGCTTCATCTCCTCGAAAGCCGTTTCGTTGAGGCCGCGCTCCAGCCCGTCCGGGTGCCCCCAGGCGAAAACGCGGTCAAAGCCGTATTCGTCCAACTGGGCTTTGAGCTCTTTCATGTATGAGTCGTCCAGGCTCTCAAAAAAGCACGATTCCAGCGACACGCCGTCCACTTCAAAACCCTTCGCCTCATCCAGAAAATCTTTCATGGTCATGTTTTTCCCGGGCGCGTCCTGGTCGGGATACACCTCCCCGAAAAACCTGTGGTAGCAATAACTGTCTACGCCTACTTTCATATCAATAGCGCTCCTTTCTCACAGCACTTCCGGCTCGAGCCCGAACACTTTGGCCATAGCCAGAAGCTCTGTTTTCTTGTCTCCCGAAATGACTATCGCGTGGTGCGAGCACAGGCTCTCCATCACCCTGTGCCCGTCCTTGTACCTAACGAGCGCGCCGTTCCGGCAGTCGCTGCCCGGGTACTGGACGTAGTCTTCTATCTCAGCTTCTATAATGCTTATCCGCTTGAAATCGGGGTAAATCTTGGCGAGCGTGGCCGGGCCGGCAGGCAGGCGGCAGTCCACCATCACGGCGTTCTCGTCCACGATCTCAAGGGCTTTGGGCCGCAGCACCCAGTCCGTGCAGAACTGGCGGGCCACAAGGCCGAAGTAGCCGCAGTGCACCACCAGCGCGTGGTTGTCCGGATCTTCAATATCCGGGAATTTGTCTATCTTCTCGTGCGCCAGCGCGGCCATGCCCACGAGGAACGGGTACACGTTGCTCATCATGAAGGGCGCTTTCAGCGATTCGTAGATCATGTAGTTGGAAAGAAGGGTCAGCGTGTCTCCCTCGCAGGCGAAGATGATCCCGTCCTTCTCGAAAAGCATGTTCCAAGCGAGGCAGGGCGTGGTGTCCGCGTAAAAGCTCTCATTAAGGCAGTTTGCGCCTATGCCCACCACGTTGCCTTCCTTCTCTATTTCGGCCTTGGCGGCTACGTAAAGCTTTACCGCCGATAAAAACGCCTTTTCGCTCAAATCCGCAGCCTTGTTTATCTCCCATCCGGCGCTCTCTGCTCTAGCCGCTTCATCGCTGACCGCCTTCGCGTCTTCCGCAAGCCGTTTCCAACTCTTGTATATCAGCTTCATGCCGAAGGCGTCCGCCATTCTTCGCGTGCACTCGTCCTCCCACCAATAGAAGCGCTTAAAAATGTACGCCTGCATGCCCTCTCCCGGGCTGTCCTGGAACATGAGGAATTTCACGCCGCTCCGAAGTTGCGTCTTCGCGGCGACCGCCCTTATGATGACTTTCGCGAGTTCTATGTTGTAAGGCGAGAACACGTTCATGCCCATCTCGCGAAGGTATGTCACTATTTCCCAGTCCCACATTTCCACCGTGCCGAACTTGGATGTGAGTACTATGAAGGGCAAATCGATCCTGGAAAGCGCCACGGCTTCCTTAAACGCCGCGCCTATGAGCTGGGGGAACACCACTGCGTCGGCCTCCTTTGGCACTTCTCCGCCCACTTCCACAGGCGGCAGGAATTCCGCCTCATCGCCGTAAAAATCTTTAAGGCGCGCAAGCTGTTCATCAAATTCGCCGCGCTCCCTTTCGTTGGCCGCTGAAAAATAGAGCGGCGTCAAGCGTGCTTTCATATGCTTACCTCCCATAACTGTTATTTGTTCTCGTTTGGTCTTGTTTATTGCTTTTTACGGTTTGTTTATGATCATTATTATAGCACTTCACATTGTCCGTTTCAACTGCAATTGCGCGCAAGCTATTGTTTACCGTTGGGCGTGCGTGGTATAAATATTTTATAGATATTTTGTATTCAAATAACGAAAAATATCGAAAGAAGGGGAATTTACATGTTAAGCAAAAAACTTGCAAAGCAGCTTAATGAACAAATGAAAAACGAATTTTTCTCAGCCTACTTTTATCTCTCCATGGCGGGCTGGCTCTCCACAAAGAACCTGGACGGTTTCGCCAACTGGTTTTACGTGCAGGCGCAGGAAGAGCGCGACCACGCCAAAATGTTTTTAGACTACATCGTGAGAACGGGCGCGAAACCCGAATTCCTGGCGATTGAAGCGCCGCTGGCGGACTTCGAGAGCCCGATGGATATATGCAAAAAGACGCTGGCCCACGAGCAACTCGTCACTTCGCTCATATACAAGCTTATGGACACTGCCCAGGAAGAGCGCGACTACAAGACCATCCAGTTTTTACAATGGTTCGTGGACGAACAGGTAGAAGAGGAAGAGAACGCACAGGGGCTTATAGAAAGGCTCAGCATGACGGGCAACAACGAGGGCGGCGTGCTTTACATGGATAAGGAACTTATGACAAGGGCCTATCACCCGCCCGGAGCCGCAACCTGATCCTTCGCGTGCGGCAATAACAATCCCGAGATCATTTCAGCCCTCGCACCGGCGCTAAGCGCGCCGGAATGCGAGGCTGTTTGCATCATGGACATCGCCATATCCGCCAGAAAAGACGCCTCTTCGCGGCCGAGCGGCGCGCCGTTTTCTTCGTACACGCGTATGATTAGCTCGCCCACCAGTTCTTTTATCTGGGCCGAAGCGCCCTTCAGTATTTTGTCCATATACTCTTTCTGGCTCTGCAGGTCAAGCACATACTCAATGATGAAGTGCGATTCGTTCACCGCACGGTTGACGAAGCTGTGGATCACCGCCTTAAGCGCTTCTCCCGCCTGCTTGCCGAAGACAGTCTCCATCATGGACGTCTTTATCCTCTCAATGTCGCCCGCGAGCACCTGGGCCAAAAGCTCGTCCTTATCCTCAAAGCGGTTGTAAAGCGTACCCACCGCCAGGCCGCTCTCATCGGCGACCCTGCGCATGGATATTTTCTCGAAACCTTCCTCCCGGTAAATCTTTAGCGTTGCGTCGAGTATCCTCTGGCTCACGTTTTCAATTTTTTTAGGCATATTCCAAACTTCCCCTCTTAGAAACTAAACTATATCGGGCCACAATACGCCCTTCTCGTATCTCTCCTTCGACTCCCTTATGTATTTAAACAAGCTCACCACCAGAGCCAGGGCTATAACGCCAGATATGGCGTCCGCTATGAGCGGCGATATGAGTATCCCCTGGAATCCCATCATGTCCGCCAGTACCAGCACGGCCGGTATAAGGCACACGCCCTGCCTGCATATCGCCAGCACAAGCGCGCCCCCGGCTTTCCCCAAGGCCTGGTACATCATCATCACTATCAGCGAAAAAGCCGTTATTGGCAAGGCCGCGGTAAACCACTTGAGCGCCGCTTCCCCCAATCGCAGTACATTTTCATCCTGAGTAAATATACCCACGAGCTGCGTGTCGAACACTCTGAACAGCAGCATGATAACAACGCCTATGGACAGCGCGACGCTTATTCCGAAAACAAGCGCCGTCCTAAGGCGCGTAAACTTGTTCGCGCCGAAGTTGTACCCGGCCACCGGCTGGAAACCCTGTGAGAAGCCGAACAGCACGGCAAACCCGAAAAATTGGAGGCGGTTTACTATTCCTATCGCCGCTATTGCCCCGTCCCCGTATACTTTCGTGCAGATGTTTATGACGGCGAAGCTTACGGCGGTGAATATCTGTATGAGAAAGTTGGACACCCCTATTTTCAGTATGTACTTTACCGTGGCGCTGTCGAATTTCATTTCCCTTATACTCACCTTAACCACAGTCATTTTAGTCCAGTAGTTCGAGCCGAGGATAATGAAAGCGGCGAGCTGTGATATTGCCGTGGCGAGCGCCGCGCCCATCACGCCCATACCGAATGTAAATATGAATATCGGGTCCAATATCATGTTCAGCGCAGCGCCCGTCACAATGCCCACCATGGATCGCAACGAGTTCCCCTCAGCCCGCAAAAGGTTGTTGAAGGCCATGTTAGTAAGCTGCACCGGAGCCGCTATAAAAAGCACCATGGCGTAATCGAGCGCGTGGTCCACCGTGGCCTCGGACGCCCCAAAAACCATGAGCAGCGGCTTTGCGAATAGCAGCCCCGCCACCATGACGATTATTCCGAAGCAAAAAGCCAGCGTGAGCGTTATGGCGGCCGTATTCCCCGCACGCTGCTTTTCCCCCTCACCGAGCTGCCTTGAGAGCAGCGCCGCGCCGCCTGCCGCGAACAGCACGGCGACCGATTGCATTATCAGCATTATGGGCATGAAGACGGAAACTGCCGCGACTTCAAGGTCGCCCGTACTCATTAGGCTGACAAAGTACGTATCCGCCATGTTGTATACGGCCATGATGACCATGCTTACAATGGCCGGCACAGCCAGCTTGGTTATGGCGGACGGCACAGAGGCGTTTCCAAGCAATTGCGTTCGCTTATCCGAGGCAGTATCCATTACTTCTCCAGTATACAAATATTGTTAATGGTTTTTTCAATTATAACTCATTGTCCGGTTATTATAAAGCCTTAAATAATCTTTTTTGAACGCGTTCACAAAAGTGCTGGTCTACTGTACAGACCAATATTTTGTGAATTTTTTCATTTTCCAATGTACAGAATGAATTTTGTATTGTAGAATAGGCTAATAGCAATAACTACGAGGGGGTAAATAATGTTTAAGATCCTTAAAAAACAAACGTTGGCGAACGACATCATAAAAATGGTGATAGATGCTCCGCTCATCGCGAAGAAAGCCCAGAGCGGCCAGTTCGTCGTGCTCCGCACTCACGAAAAGGGCGAGCGCTTTCCACTTACCATCGCCGGTTACGACCGCGGGCAGGGAACGATAACCATAATTTTCGCCCAGGTCGGTAAGTCCACCAAAAATCTCGGGTTTTTTAACGAAGGAGATGATATACTTGACGTCGTCGGGCCGCTGGGAGTTGCTTCGCACTTTGACCCGGGCTTAAAACACGTTGCCGTTATAGGCGGCGGGCTGGGTTGCGCGATTGCACTGCCTCAAGCAAAAACGCTGCACAAGATGGGCGTTAAGGTGGACATGATCGCCGGTTTTAAAACAAAAGACGTAATAATACTCGAAGACGAGATGAAAGCGGTCTCCGATAATTTATATATTTCGACGGACGACGGAAGTTTCGGCGTGCACGGCTTTGTCACCGACGTTCTTAAGGAGCGCATAGACGCGGGCGAAAAATACGGCCTTGTGGTCGCCATCGGTCCGATCCCCATGATGAAGTTCGTATCCGCGCTTACAAAACCTCTCGGCATAAAGACACTGGTTTCCATGAACCCCGTCATGATCGACGGTACGGGCATGTGCGGCGGCTGCCGCCTTACCGTGGGCGGGAAAGTGAAGTTCGCCTGCATAGACGGCCCCGATTTCGACGGCCACGAGGTCGATTTCGACGGCGCGGCCAGAAGGCTGGGCATGTACGACGGCCTCAAGGAACGCGAGGAAGACTGCAATCTCATCAAAATGGCGGAGGGTAAGTAATGGAAAAAAACATGTCCAAGGAGAAGACTAAAATCCCCGAACTGGCGCCCGAGGCGCGCGTTAAATGCTTTGACGAGGTCGCGCTGGGCTACACCAAAGAACAGGCGGTGAACGAAGCCGCGCGTTGCCTTGAGTGCAAAAACCGCCCCTGCGTTCCCGGTTGCCCCGTAAACGTGGCCATACCGGAATTCATACACGAAATAAAAGAAGGCAATTTCCTTGCCGCTTACCATAAAATAACCGAAACGAACGGCCTGCCCGCCGTGTGCGGCAGGGTGTGCCCACAGGAGAGCCAATGCGAGATGACCTGCGTGCGCGGCGTCAAGGGCGAGCCTGTAGGCATAGGCCGGTTGGAGCGCTTTGTGGCCGACTTCGCCATAAGCCAGGGCGCGCTTGGAGTAAAGAACCTTGCTCCCAAGAACGGTAAGAAAGTTGCCGTCATAGGCAGCGGCCCGGCTGGGCTGACCTGCGCTTCCGACCTCGCCAAAAAGGGTTATGAAGTGACAATATTCGAGGCCTTCCACACCACCGGCGGCGTGCTGAAGTACGGCATACCGCAGTTCCGCCTTCCCAAAGAGATCGTTGACCTTGAGATAAACGTGCTACGGGAGATGGGCGTGGAAATAAAGCTGGATATGGTCATAGGCAAGATACTCACTCTGCATGATTTAAAGGACGAGGGCTATGAAGCCATCTTCATCGGCAGCGGCGCGGGGCTCCCCTCCTTCATGAACATCCCCGGCGAGAATTTCAACGACGTCTTCTCCGCCAACGAGTTCTTAACTCGCGCCAACCTCATGTACGCCTTCCTCTATCCCGATTTCGACACGCCCATAAAGCGTTACGGCAAGATAGCCGTGATAGGCGGCGGCAACGTTGCAATGGACGCGGCCAGGGTTTCAAAGCGGCTGGGCGCGAAGGAAGTGTACATAGTCTACCGCCGTTCGGAAAAAGAGATGCCCGCCCGCGTGGAGG
>JAVBSU010000079.1:0-5195 GCA_031556555.1 Christensenellaceae bacterium | reverse complement strand
TATTTTCATTATATATGTAATAAACGGGATAAGCAATATAAAACCTAGGTTAGCCCGGGGGCTCCTTGCCCGGAAGGAATAACAAGTTTCAATGAATATGTACTTTTGTGACCAAAAGTACCAAAAGTCCTGAAACCTTTGTAAAGGTTTCAGGCTTCCAAACCAAATGGGGCCGAAACTACGCGCCGCCTGCGCGGGCAACGCGAAAAAGATAACAATCAAACACTATCGCGTTGCGGGTGAAAAGCCTGGCTTATGTTAGTGTAAAGCTCTGTAAACGTTAGGCTTTTCAAAGCCGCGCGGACGGCGGCGCTAAGATAGCCATAGTGAAGGTCTCGTGAGAATGGCTTAAAGCAGGAGTATCTGGTGGGGATAAAAAATGCCGCGTTCCACTTTTGATGAAGCGCGGCGTGTCTGCGGCGACTGGGCCCCCGCGTGAGCCAGCGAAGCGGGTCGCGTGGGAAAGAAAAGGAGCAAAGCGCACTTTGCTCCGACGTGGCGACCTGGAAGAGACTCGAACTCTCGACCTCTAGCGTGACAGGCTAGCGTTCTAACCAACTGAACTACCAGGCCATAAAACAAGAGTAATTATAACAGCTTTTAATTATTGAGACAAGCTATTTTTGTAAGTTTCGTAAGTAATATTGTCAAAACAAACGATGGATACTTCCATGCCGCTGTTTCCGGCGGCAAGAAAGCCGCGTATCGCGCCTATCGCGACTTTGGAGGCGGGCTCCACGGGGTAGCCGTACACGCCCGTGCTGATGGAGGGGAAGGCCACGCTTTTAAAGCCGTGTTCTTTGGCAAGCAGCAGGGAATTTTGGTAGCAGCCCGCGAGGAGTTCGGCCTCGCCGCTGTTGCCGCCCCTCCAGACCGGCCCGACGGTATGGATCACATGGCGCGCTTTTAAATTGTAACCCTTGGTTATTTTAGCCTGGCCTGTTTCGCAGCCGTTAAGCTTCCTGCACTCTTTGAGGAGGCCCGGCCCGGCGGCCGCGTGTATAGCGCCGTCCACGCCGCCACCGCCCAGCAGGGAGTTGTTGGCCGCGTTTACAATTGCGTCAACGTCCATCTTTGTGATATCGCCCCTGATAACGGTAATATCTTCCATTTTTAAACCTTTCCTAAACAATATGCACGCGTGTAATTATTTTAGCATAAATAAACGAAGTGTAAAAGTAGAAAAGTTGAATTAAATATTACAAAAATATTGCAAAAACCTCGAATTTGATGTAATATTTAAATGATTATTTATAAAAATGAGGGCATATGTGTTACGGGAGGAACGTCGATGACGAGAAAAATATATGTGAAAAGAGCTTTTACGGCGGTAATGACAGTAGGAATACTGCTATTGTCGCTCGTTTTTTCTTTCGGAGCGTTTCAGCAAAGCGCCGGAGCGGCGGAATCAAAGGGTCTTGTTGTTGTCGACCCGGGACACATATGGAGCTCGGGGGGCAGCGATCCGGGCAACATCGGCATAGACGGCACCAGGGAAAGCGATTTGAACCTGCAACTTTCCGAAAAGATAATACGCGAACTCCAAAAGCGCGGATACACGGTTTACACGACGTTCAAGGTTACGGCAGACGTGCCGTACATGGTGGAGGGCGGAAGGCCGGTCAATCTGGAAGAGCGGTGGCGCGCATCCAACGACATTGGAGCGGATATGTATATATGCGTCCACCACAACTCAGACCCGGGCAGTTCGGCGTCCAAGGGATGGCTGATGCTGCTCAACACTGCCGACCGCTATGCTTACCCCGAAGTAGAGCCCCTCTCAAGGGAGCTGTCGGCGATCATAAGGGATTCGCTTTACAAACTAAATTATACCAGGGGAAACAGGGCCACCGGACTGCAGGTGCAGGAGCGGGGGACAAATGTGATAATGTACAACAAAGCGCCGGTGGCTTACTTGGAATCGGGGTTTTTAAGCAATCAGGACGACCTAAAAGTAGCTAAAAGCTCAACAAGGCAGGCCGAGATAGCGGAAAAGCTGGTCGACGGCGTGGATGAATATTTCAGGAGGCATCCGGCTGAAGCGCCTGACGCCGAAGACACGGCCGCGCCCAAAATAAGCTCGGTCGCGTTCAGTGAAAAGAGTCCCACGCAGAAGGAAAGCTTTGTTATAAAGGCCAAGAACGTGACGGACGACAGCTCGGGAGTGGACTATATAAAATTCCGCGTGTGGCGGAACGGCGTGAGCTCCACAAAAAAAACCTACACGGGAAAATCCGACGGCGCGGGAAGCTATACCATGACATTTAAACTGGCTGACTTCGGCAACGCCGCGGGGATGTACAAAGCGACCGCCTACGCTTACGACAAGGCGGGGAACATGAGTTCGCTCACGGGGAGCATAGAAGTTAAGGCCGCGGAAACAATGGATACGGCTATCCCGACTATGGGAACGCTGGAGTTTGTTGGTCAGGGCGCCAGTACCGAGGCAACGGAATTTACAATACGCGCCAACGACGTCGTGGACGCCACCGGTGTAAAGACGGTAAAGTTTACGGTTTGGCGCAGTGACGACAAGGAAGGCACGAAAAAGATCCTCTCCGCCGCAAATAAAGGAAACGGCAAGTGGGAGACGGGCTTTAAGCTTTCGGATTACGGCAATGTGCCGGGCACTTATAAAGTAGCCGTCTCCGGATGGGACTCCCTTGGCAACAAGGGAACAATGAAGACTGGGCAGATAAAAGTGCTGGGCACGCCCATAATGGGGGCCAGCAGGACGACAGTGAACCAGATGGCAGCATACTTTACGGCAAGCGGAAGGACGTACCCAAGCTACTACGAAGAGGAGCCGAGGAACACCAGTTTGAAGCAGTTCGCTCAGATGTACTTTGACGTGTGCGCAAAGGAAGGTGTCAGGGCTGAAATCGCATGGGCGCAGATGTGCCACGAGACGGGTTACCTGCAGTTCGGGGGAGACGTCGATATAAGCCAGTTCAACTTTGCCGGGCTGGGCGCGACAGGAGGCGGAGCGCGCGGATTCGACTTCTCGGCAAGGTACGGGGACAGCGCGAGGGGAATAAAGTACGGCATCATAGGCCAGGTCCAACATCTGAAATGCTATGCCTGCAAAGACGATGTCGCGTACAAAAACGCCGACGGGACTCCTGTGGATCCGAGATGGGCCTACGTAACCCGGGGCAGCGCGCCCACGGTGGAGCAGCTCAATAAGTGGGCGGCCGATACAAGCTACACGTCCACGCTGGTGCGCATGGTAAAGAGCATATTGGCGACCCAGGCGGTGAGCGCCGCTTCGGACGGGGAAGCTATGGAAGTGGTTACTGAAGGCGGCGAAGTGAATGCCGTTGAGTTGGCAGGAGCGGATGAAATAACGCCTGCGGAAGGCGGCCGGGAGAAGATCGCTTACCCGGTAATGAAGGGCGGGGGCGCTCCCGGAATACCCGCGGCGCAGCTTGTGAATTATTACACCGCCCACGCGCCGGGCGAACTCCCGCAGACTTACGGAATGGGAGCAGAGGAATTTACCTCGATATTTATTGAAGAGTGCGCCATGGAGGGCGTAAACGCAGAAGTGGCTTTTGCTGTGGCGATGCGCGATACAAACTTCCTGGGTTATGAGGGAGGCGTTGCCCCCGAACAGTACCTTTACTATGGGTATGAAGGCGCGGAGAGCCATGCTTACGCGGACGTGCGGCAGGGGATAAGGGCGCTCGTCCAGCGTTTAAAATGCCTAGCCTCAGATGCCGCCGCGCTGGCAAATGAGACAGTGTATGCGGGCTACGCCGCCGCGCCGAAGGGAAGCATAGTGGACGCTGGCAAACTGGGCGGAGACAGGTATGAAGACGAGCTTTTGGATATGATAGCGGAGATAATGCGCACGGATGCAAGCGCGCAACAGCCCGGACCGGATTCATATGAGGATGATCCAGGCCAGGCGGCTCCGGCGGATGGCGTTATAATAGCGGAGCCCGGCCCTGGCCAGGCGGCGGACAGCGCGGCCGGAGGAGGCGGGGAAGTGATTCAGGAACCGGCTGTGGTTGTGGAATAATGAGATAAGTCGAGTAATGATTAGAAAATAAACAAAAATCACACTAATGTTGACAATCGTTTTTTAATATGATTTAATATAACTAAATTATTAATAAATTGTGAATGACCAAATAATATCAGTGGGGCCGATACATGCTTTATGACAGATAAACGTTACAAATACAAGCAATGTGTTGGCTTCTCTAATATGGTTTTTCTATTTTTATGCGTATTGCGGGTTGGAGGTGATTAAATGGCACAACAGGCGCTCAATGCAATAAACGAGGCCGAGGAACGCTCCCTAAAACTTATCGAGAAGGCTCAGGCGGATGCCGCCAAGCTCATTGCGGACGCTAACAAAAAGGCTGAGGCGGACTTGGAAGCCGCGGCGGAGAAAAACATTAAGGACTTGGAGGACAAAAAGGCCGAAGCCGCGCAAAAGGCGCGCGGCGGACAGGACGCTTTTACCGCCGAGACGAAGAAGCTGTGCGCGGAGATGGAGCAGAAACTCCTTTTCAGGCAACACCAGGCGGTCGATAAAGTCATTAAAACGATATCCGAGCTATAGAGTTTAGGGGGATGATTTTTTGGCAATTGTAAGATCGAAAAAAATCTTCGTGTACGGCCTCAATTCAGAGCGTAAGGCGGTGCTCGAATACCTGCATAAAAAAGGCGTGGTGCAAGTGAGCGATATAGACTTTGGCGCCAAAAGCCTTAAAAGCGTCGAGACGTTCCAAAGCATCTCACAGTTCGACGGCTTTTTGAGTGCCACGAGGTCGGCGCTCGAAATACTGGACACATACGCTCCCGAGAAAACAGGCTTATTTTCCAACAGGCGCATACTTGGGCTGGATAAGTACAGCATGAAGACGGCGGAAAACAACGCGGCGTTAAAGCATGCGATGGAAGTTAATTCGCTGAGCGGCAAAATTCATGAAAATGCGGAGAATATAAGGCGGATAGACGCCAAGCAGCTTGCGCTTAAGCCGTACCTGTCCCTTGACGTACCCATGAAGCTTTCCGAGACAAGGCATACTTATATCAGAATGGGCATGATATCAGGGCACTGGACCAGTGAAGACGTGGGAAAGGCGTTTTCCGACGCGGGCGTCAGCAAAGTCTACTTCGACATACTCGAAGCTACTAAAGAAGAGACCTACATATGGTTCGAATACCATAAAGACCAGCAA
>JAVBSU010000145.1:0-6779 GCA_031556555.1 Christensenellaceae bacterium | reverse complement strand
AATTAATTCCAGCTTTCAGTAGGTTGAACGCAATGGTAAAAGGCATAGCGGCCAGCACGACGTCCTGCGGTACTCCATAAAAGTTAACGGTGAATATTAGATTGGCTGGTATCATTACGGCGGCCATTGCCAGCGACCCCGCAATGAGGCCTATTGCCCCGTACTTCCTGCTATGCTTCTTTTTGTATATCAGACCGGCCACAACCACTAGCGTTCCCGAGGCTATTACGTGCATCAAAAAGCCCACAATGCCGTCGGCGCTCAAGAATATGGCCTGCAAGGCGGAAACAATCACCGTCATGATAAAGCCGGCCAGCGGTCCGAACATAAACGAGCCCAGTAGCAGCGGTATGTCTCCCGGATCGTATATCAGGTATGGCGTGGCCGGAAAGAGCGGGAACCTTATGAAAAGTATGAACACAAAGGCCAGGGCGCTCAGCATACCCATTTGTACCAGCTTTACCAGATTGTTGTTTTCCATAAATAACTCCTCCAAATAACAAAAAATTTCCGCCGCAAACATGCTTCGGAAATATAAAATTTCTTCTCTCATCCAGACTTTAACTGTCGGCCGCGGACTTTCACCACGTCAACCCCGAAAGGCTCGCAGGCTTTGCCATGATAATGGCGTTTACTGCCGGTCGGGAATCGCACCCTGCCCCGAAGACATTATTTACTTGGTTATACATAATATATACCCAACAGGTAAGATTGTCAATCAACGCCCGTCAAACAATTCAAAGAATTTAAAATATTGTTTAAGTATGTCCAATTATTTGCGATAATATAATCGTGAGACCGGGCCGCAAAGGTTTCCCAACGGTTATTTGCGCGAACGCCTTCCAGCAACCGCCTCCTTGATTGCTGCGTAATATTTTACTGGCGGACGCTAATTTAATTGCAAATAATTGTTTAATGATATATAATAGTTTATTATTATATCATGAACGATTGAGTTATTTGCGGCGAAGGCAAAGAACCACAATATTAATATGGTTAGCAGCGGAGGTTCAGTTGAAACGCTTAGTATTTTATGTAATAACAATAGCCGTAGTTTTGGTAATTATATTGAGTTGCGCCTTTATGGCGATGGGCGCCGGCAGGCAGGCCCCGGCAACCATACCGGCTGAAGTCCAGAACATACCGGCAAACGTGCAGGCCGAAGCGGATCCCGTGCTGGCGGAATCCACACCGGTCGCCGTGGTCACCATAAACAACGGCGACCAGGCAGGACAGGAGACGGCAAACTCATTTGCCGGCAACGCCGCTTCCGCAGGCGCGGCTGCGGCTCAATCGATCGACCCTTACGCCATGGGAAGCAATCTTGTTGAGTCCATTCAGGACATACAAAATGGTAACGCGCCGCAGATTTCCCTGGATGGCATAAACAGCATACAGCAGTCCATCCAAAACAGCGTTTCAGGCAATGCCCAACCCGGAGCGATCGTGGAATCCCTTTCTTCTCTTGAAGACATTGCCAAAACAGCCCAGGCCGAATACTTAAGCACCACCAGCGCAGACCTTTACAGCACTATAATACTCTCAGTCTTGGCGGGCGTAATATTCGTGCTGATAACACTGTACTATAAAAACAAAGAAAAAAACCTGGCCGAGGCAAGCGCAGCCGCCGGAGCCGGATATATGTATCCCCCCTCGGGCAACATACCACACAGCAATGGCAACCAGCCGTCTTACTCTGCCCCCCCCAACCATGGCCAGGGCGCTGCCGCTATGGGAGCTATGGGTATGGGCGCCGCAATGGGAGCAGCGGGCGCAATGGGTCAGAACAATCAGAACCAAAAACAGAATTACCAGTATCCGTATGAAAACGCGCCGCAAAACGGCTACTCTTACCCACCTGTGGGGAACGCGCCTAACTATGCCTACCCGCCGAACCAGCAACAGCCCCCGCGTCAGGATACGCCGCCAGTCAACGATAATTACAACTACCCACCCAGGGGAAACATGCCCCAGGCCGGCAATAATGTTAATTACGCTTACCCGCCGAACGTACAGCCCAGCAATGTAAATACCGCAGGTTACGCTCACCCTCCGCGCGGGAACATGCCTTCCGGAAACGGTGGCAACAGCGGTGGCGGGCCTGCTTACGCTCCGCCGGAAAATTCGTCGCCTGACGACGACAGTGCCCCATCGGGCGGTGTTAATGCGGAAAATTACGAGGAAAACGATAGTATGGAAAACAATCTCTACGATGATTATATAAAGCAAAAATATAGCGAAAATAATAGTGGCAGTTCTTACGGCCAAGGCGCCGGGCCTATAGGCGGAAACCTTGGCGGAAACATGGGCCGGTCGGGTAGGGCCGGGATGAATATGGATTCGGCGCAAGGCGAGATTTCAAAGGAGCAGGCCCCAGATCCTTATCCCTACAATGTGGACGCCGCGCCCGAACAGGAACAAGAGGCTTCGTATGAGTCTGAACCACAGCATGAGGAACGGATGCAGGAGCAGCCTCAAGAGCCTTTGTACACCCAGCCCCAACAGCCGCAGTACACGCAAGCGCAGGATTTTTCATACGGCCAGCCTATTCAGCAATATGAGACGCCGCAGGACAATTCAGGTTCCGGCGGTTTCAGCGCCGTGCCTACAACGGAAAGCATCCTCGCGTCGGCCGGAAGGCCCACGGACGGCAACTGGTTAGACAGCCCCGTGCAGAATGAAGCCCCGCCCCCTCCGCTCGGCATGTTGCTTTCAAAGGATGACATGGCGTTTCCCCAAACGCAAAGCCAGCCTATTCAGCAGCCGGTTCAAAGCAAACCGGAGCCTCCGCGGCAAATGGAAACAAGCGCGCCGCAGGCGGGAGCCCCTGTTTATGCGCCCAATACCAATGCGTTTTACGCTCCGCCGCAAAATGTTGCGCCGCCACCGCAGAATTTCAATAATTACGATTATGAGAAAGACGTCTCGCGGTACACCCAGCAGCCAGGCAGCCACGTAAACGATGTTTCGCGGAACACGCACGTGGGAAACAGCATGTACAAAGGGCAAAACGGCGGGAACTTGAGCTCCCAGGACCAGGCAATGCTTGACCAAATCAGGTCGCAGCCTCCCTACCCTGAAAAGACCAACAGTTCCAGGATGGCCCGCTACAAGGATAAACGATAATCAAAAAAGTTAAGGCCGGGGCTTTAAAAATATACGCTCCGGCCTTTTTATTATATCTCTCTCGCTTATACCTTGCTTACCAGGGCTCGCCCGGGCAATCCATACCTCCGTCGCGGTTCATGTAACCCGACTTGCCGTGCGTGTCCGTCCATTCCACGTATACTTTCTTGGAAGAGTCCGCCGCGCGCTTTTCAGCTTCTTCGTGCGAGCCGTGCTTGCTAAGATCCTCTACGTACTCCTCCGTTCCCGCTTCGGGATCCCTGATGATAACCTTGTATGTCATAATAATACCTCCATGTGTTTAATAAATTCCTATGTTTTATATATACACTTTTTCCATAAACATATTCATATCTTTTCAAAAAATATTGTTCTTGTTAAATTTTTTAAAATTATCGATCCAAACGCGGCTTTAAAACGTCAAATATGTTAGAATGTATAAACACCTCAGTGCACGGAGGATAAAGGATGAGACCTGCCAGCGATTCCGGCGGCAACAAGCCCTCGGATGAAACCAAGCGCATAATACTGCCCGGTAAAACGGGCGGCGCGAACGATAAACCCAAAGATGAGACCATGATCTTCGACGAGAAGGAGTCGAAGTCTTATGTGGACGCCGCAAAAACCTATGTCAACCAGGATACTAAAGACATGCTCCCCGTCAGCGGGAAAAAGACTCGCCTCTTTTTCAAGCCGCGCGAGAAAAAGCCAAATTTCGTCCTTAGTATCATTTTAACCGTTATCAAACTCGCGTTCGTGGCTGTCGTCATCGCCGCGGCGGTCGGTTTCGGAAGCATAATGGGCATTGCAAACGCTTACCTCGAGACATCGCCCGAACTCGACACAGGAAAAATAGAAGACCAGAACCTCACGTCATACATATACGATCAGGAGGGCAACCTTCTCGTCACTTACTGGGGGCAGGAAAACCGGGACTGGGCCTCCATAAACGATATACCCAAAAACCTTCAAAGCGCGGTGATAGCCGTTGAAGATATCCGCTTCTACGAACACAATGGCATTGATTTCCGGCGCCTCGCGGGCGCTTTTGCCGCCAATTTAAGCTCATCCACGGTTGAGGGCGGCAGTACGATAACCCAGCAGCTAATTAAAAACAAACTGCTTACAAACGAACGCTCTTACAAGCGCAAGCTTCAGGAAGCCTACCTCGCCATGCAGCTTGAGAACAAGTATTCCAAAGATGAAATACTTGAGGCTTACCTCAACACAATACCCCTTGGAGGAAAGATATACGGCGTAAAGACCGCCGCCAAGGAGTATTTTGACAAAGAGCTCTCACAGCTAAACCTGAAGGAAATGGTTTGTATAGCGGCCATAACCCAGAGCAGCACCAAGTTCAACCCGCGCAGGGCGACTTACGTTAAGCCCGAAGACTTGCCCTACCTCATCGACCGCATGAACATAATAACCGAGCGCATGCTTTGGAACAAGATGATAACGCAGGAAGAGTATAACGCCACCTACATACCCAACGACGTTTACCTGTCGCCGCTGTCCACCAAGGATGAAAACGGCGCTAAGCACCTTGTGCTGGCAGACGGTTACCTTGACCGCTGGAAGAGCGAGATGAACATCCTTGAGGTGTCGCCCGCCAATTCCGTGTACAAGTACCCCCACTTTGTGGAATACGTTATAAACGACGTGCAGACTTTTATGATGAAACAGCAGGGCCTTGACGACACCGCCGAAAACCGTCTCAAGGTGGACCGGGAGATGCGTTCAAACGGTTACAAAATATACTGCACAATAGACAGCGGCATACAGGAGACCGTGCAGGAAACGATCGCGAGCTGGGACCGTTACCCCGATTTCAGGAATTCTTCGGACAACGAGGTCACCAGCACCGATTACGCCGGCAACCAGATCACGATAAAACAGCCCCAAGCTGCGGCCGTCGTCGTGGAAAATGAAACGGGCTACTTACGGGCCATAGTGGGTTCCAGGGAAACCCCCGAAGACATGAGGACGTTCAACCGCGCCTACGAAGGCAAGATGCAGATTGGTTCGTCCATAAAGCCCATAGCGGTCTACGGGCCCGCCTTCGACATGGGTTATTCCCTGGCCTCAAGCGTAGCCAACCTTCCCGTGCCCATAACGGGCTGGCCGGTGACGGACACCGACCCCGGTTATCCCCAGACCAGCAACGGCGACATGTCAGGGCCTATATCACTGCACAACGCCATAGTGAAGTCCATCAACATAGCTGCGGCGCGCACGCTGGCGGATTACGTCGGCATACCGTCGTCCAGCGCCCACTTGCAGCAGACGGGCGTCGACCCCAGCCATTTATCCGAAACCATAGTCGGGCTTGCCCTGGGCGCTTCGCCCATCACGCCCATAGAAGTCGCGGGCGCATACTCAGCCATACCGCGCGGCGGCGAGTTCCTCCAGCCCATATCATTTACAAAGGTTCTCGATTCCAAGGGCAACGTAGTTATTGACGCAGAGGCGGAACGCGAACAGCACCAGGGCTTTAAAAAGTCGTCCGCGTGGATGCTCAACCTCGCCCTTGAGGACGCGGTCGACCACGGCACAGGCACCAACGCAAAGATAGAAGGCATGACCACCGCGGGCAAGACAGGCACCGTCGTGCAGAACAAAGGCGCTTTCTTCGCGGGCTACACTCCCTACTACACTTCTTCGCTGTGGGTGGGGCACGATGAGTTCAAGTCATTCGAAAGCGGATCGGGCGGGGCTATATGCGCTCCGCTGTGGAAATCATACATGTCCAAGATCCATGAAGGTTTGTCCGACAAAGAGATATTCCCTGGCGACCCCTCGCAATACGGCGTCGTCAAGGGACAGGTTTGCAAGTACTCAAATATGAAGCTTACCTCGGCGTGTTCCCCGTCCGAAGAGGACTGGATGGCCGTTACCGACATACCCACGCAGGAGTGCACAATGTGCGGAGCGGGCTCGTCCGTCACGATATGCAGCGTGAGCGGCATGCCCGTAGGCGAGTTCTGCCCTCCCGAGACGCATGTGACCCAGTACATAAGGAGCTTCCCTCCCTACTCGCCTTATTCTGTGTATTACGGGACTTCACGGGAGATCGTCGACCCTGAGACGGGAATAGTCACGTACGAGCCCACTGGCGGAGGTTCGCAGTACGGTGGCGCGCCCTGCAACTACCACACCGCCGAGTGGCTGGCGGCGCAGCAGGCCGCCGTTATAGAGGTTCCGCAGGAGGAAGTCATGATACCTCCGGTTGACGACCAGACGCCCGTGCCCGATCCCGAGCCTCCGGCGCCTGACCCGGACGTTCCTCCGCCCGAGCCGGATGTTCCCGAGCCCGAGCCTGCCGGGCCTGAGCCGGAAGACGTTCCTCCGGCCGAGCCCGCGTCCGTGAAAGGCATCGATTCAGGCTAGCGGGGAGGCCCCCGCCGGCCTGCCGCGTAATACCCTATTGGCAAAATTCCAACTGATGATCTCACGTTCTTTTGCCGGTATGTATTACATAGCCTCTTTCAAAATAAATATTTGTAAATCTTGTAAAATCAATTGCCGTGAAAGGCCGCGTATATGTTTTCCGCCACGTTGGCGGGTACGCCCTTCACGGCTTTTATTTCGTCAAGGCCCGCCTGTTTGAGTTTTTTCAGGCTGCCGAAATGGCGCAGAAGCAGGCGCTTCCT